>NZ_AJWE01000102.1:0-119935 GCF_000281145.1 Rhizobium sp. CF142
GGCGGTGGCTCGCCGCCGCAACGGGCCTCAATCCGACGGGACACGGATGGTGGGGGTGGATGACGACGGAGCGGGCGCTGCCGCTGCGGGCCTTGCGCGACTGGCCGCTGTGGCGGGCGCTCTTGCGCTGCGTCGGCGCGGCGGCCGATGCCTTCGGCAAGCGGGGTTCCGATTGGGAGACGACCGAGATCGACCCAAACGATCGCCGTAACTGGAACGTCGGCGCCTGCGGCGTGCGTGTCACACCGCTTTCGACGCGCCGCCACACCAGGCACGGGCCGCGTGAGCGATTGCTCGACGTGATGAAGCGGCACCCCGACCGCCTGTCGCTTCGCCTGAACACCATGGTCACGCGCATCGAATTTGACGGCAAGCGCGCGGTCGCGGTTCGCTGCATAAACGGGGAGGGGCGCGAGGAAGTCATTCGGGCCGGCCGTGAGATCATCCTGGCCGGTGGCGCCTTCGCCTCGCCCCAGCTTTTGATGCTCTCCGGTATCGGCGATCCCGGCCATCTCAACGAGCACGGGATTACCGTCGTCGAGGCGCTTCCAGGCGTCGGGCGGAACCTGCAGGACCGCTACGAGATCGGTGTCGTCAGCCGGATAAACGAACCCTGGTCGGCCCTCAAGGGTGCCACCTATACGACGCGCGATGCCCATTTCCGGCGGTGGCGCAGATTTCGTATCGGCAACTATACGAGCAACGGCGTCATGTTTTCGCTGACGCTTAAATCCCGCGACACGCTGAGCGAACCGGACCTGCATTGCTTTTCGCTACTGGCTGATTTCCGCGGCTATTATCCTCGTTATTCCGAGCGCATCCGCAAGCCGGATTACATGACCTGGGCGATCCTCAAGGCCTATACCGAAAACCAGGGCGGAACGGTGCGGCTGAAAAGCACCGATCCCGCGGCCCTGCCTGCGGTCGTGTTTCATTCCTTCTTCGAGGGAACCGGCAATTCTGATCTCGATCTCGATGCCGTCGTCCATGCCATCCGTTTCGTCAGGAAGGTCAACGATGCGATGGACGATCTCATCGCAAGCGAAGAGGAACCCGGCCGGCAGAACGAGAGCGACGAGGCGCTTCGCCGCTATGTCGCCGAAAACGCCTGGGGCCATCATGCCTGCGGCACCTGCGCCATCGGCTCCCGCGAAGATGGCAGCGTGCTCGACAGCCGCTTCAGGGTGCACGGCATCGAAGGCCTACGCGTCGTTGATGCTTCGGTCTTTCCCCGCATTCCCGGCTACTTCCTTGCCACTGCCGTCTACATGGTCGCCGAGAAAGCGGCCGACGTCATTCTCTGCGATAGCCAACTGGAAACACGCTGATGGACGAACCCCATCCCCATCGGGAAGCGAGCATCTACAACTGGCTCGGCGAACATGTCCGAGGTTTCGTTCGCTTATGGCGAACGTTTGATGCCTGGCTCAACCAGCCGCTGCCGAAGGGGCGGCGCCTCGCGTGGCGATGGCTCGCCCCCGACGGCTATGCCTGGTTCGTGCCGCTGCTCGCGGGCATTCTGACCCTCGCCATGGCGCTCGGTCCGACCGTCGAGATGCGCTGGGGCAATCTCGGTCTGTTTGCGATCGGGTTCGCGCTTCTTTTCCTGCTGCATGCGGCTGCTGGCCGGCAAGCGATCTTCAACCAGTACCTACTCGCCGGACAGCTGGTGATCCTTGCGGTCCTTGCCGCGCTTCTCATCATCAATTCTCGCCCGGAAACCTACGGCATGATGACGGCACGGCCCCGCCTGCATATCGGCGCCGTGATCGTCTGCGCACTCGTGCTTGCGCTGCCGGCGGCCTGGCTGCTCTCGCGGTGCCTATTCCGCTCCAATGCAGGTGGCGGGCTTGCCGACAGCCTGCCGAAAGTGGAGCTTTTCCTGCCCAAGAATCGCTACGATTTCATGGGCCGCGGACCGATTGCCGCGCTGGTGTCGGCCCTTGTCATCGCCCCAATCCGCTATCCGGTCGAGCTGCTTCTGCCTGGATCGCTGCTGACCCTGTTCGTGCCCGATCACTATCTCTGGTACGCTTTCGTGGTGACCGGTATTGCCGCATGGATCGCCCTTTTCCTCGGCATCCTGTTCGACCGGTTGATGGAAATCCTGCAGACGATCGGGCGTCTTTTCTTCATTGGCCCGCAGCGGGTCATCAGCGTTCTCGTCATTGTCGTCGCAGTGCTTCGCCTCGCTGACGTCCATTACATCACCTATCTCTTCAACGCCGGCTCCGAAGGCTACGGCAATACGACGCTGATGCGCTATATCGCCTTCGCCTATGCCGTCGCCTGGTACTATGCCTTCTGGTGCGATCACTTCGTCGCGCGCCGGCTCATGCGTCTCATGGACAGGGAGCGGCAGACGATCACTCCTGTCGAAATCGCTTACGACTATGAAGGCAGCGAGACCTTGAGCACGGTCCGCAACCAAGGCCGGACAATCGCGCTGCACGGCGCGGGGCGCCTGAAGATCGAGGGCCGCTACGAGGATCAGTACCAGCAGCGGACCAAGGCCGCGTCTGACCGGGCGATTCAGTTCATGACGCCGGCGGAAGTGCTCGCGCAGTTTCGCGCGCAGCTGGAGCGCCTGCCCGCCGAAGAGGTTCCGGCCGGGGACCTGCTTGCGAGCCTGCGCAATTTCCAGCGCTCGACGCTCGTCTATCCCGCCCTCGTCGGCGCCCTGGCCTACGGCCTCATCGGCGGTCCCGCCGTCTTCAGCTTCCTCAGGGCGATCCAGCCGCCGGAACTTGCGATCCGCTCCGAACGGCATGTGGGCAAGCCGCCGGCATCATTCCTGTTCGAAAGCGGTCAACCCAATGGCGGCTGCGGTCCGCTCCAGCCCACAACGCCGAGAATTGCAGTCGTCGCCTCCGGTGGCGGCACGCGTGCGGCGATCTACACAGCCTCGCTTCTCAGGGGGCTGGCCGAGCGCGACCAGATCTGCAATGTCGTCCTGGTCAGCGGCGTCTCGGGCGGCAGTGCCGCGCTCGGCTATTTCGCGCTTCACGAGCAGGAACTTCGCCGGCCGCGCGACAGCATGGACGTCAAGGCATGGGATGATTTTTCGCAAGCCATGGCGCTGCCCTTCATCGAACAGGTAATCGATGGCGCGAGCGACATGCGCTTCGCCTTCGGGCGCTGGCATTGGGCGCCCTCGGCCTGCCGCGAAGCTCAACGGCCGGATGAAGACGTGACAGGCTGGATACCCGCACGCTCGAGGCTGGGCGCGATTCTCGCTGAATCCTTCGTCTGTCATATGGGTGCCGGGACGATGGAAGCGCCGTCCTTCGGCCTGATGCTCAACACTGCGATCGTCGGATCTTTTTCCGATGACAGCCCCTCCTGTCAGGCCGATCGGAGCCTTTCGCTTCCCGAGAGAGCGACACGCTGCCGCCAATTTCTGGATGCTGCCCAGGCGGGCGGACGGCTGGTGCTCACCAATCTTGCCGCGCCTGCGTCTCCGCCGGACGACGGATCGCTGCACATGCAGCTCGTCACACTCGACAATGCGGACATGTCGATTGCGCGCGCCGCAGCCCTGAGCGCAAACTTTCCGCCGGTCTTTCCCGATGCTGCAATCGACATCGAAGCATCCGGCGAAGCAAGGACACGATACTGGGTGACCGATGGCGGAGCGGTCGAAAACCGTGGCGCCATGACGCTCTACTACGCCATCCGCGATGCGTTCCGCTCAGCGCCGCAACCACCGCAGGCACTGCCGCCGCTGCACGTCGTCATCGCCGATGTTTCGGCGCCTGCCGGCCGCTATAGCGAGAGCTTCGGTTTTGGCTCGGTGCTCGGTGCCGGGGGCCAGTTGGGCCTCGGCCTCGAGACGGAGCTTCGTTCCGCGATCGAAAAGCTCTATTGCGATCACAATTCTGGAGTCAGCATCCACGAGATCACCATGCCGCGCGTTTTCCGGGATGGCGGAATCGGGACGCATTGGCTGCTTCCCAATTCGCTCTCATTCACCAATCCCAAGAGCTTGTCGGAGACCGAGATCCTGTCTGCCCGAGACGTCGAAACGCTGGTTTTGGCGCTGCACAGCGATGTCGCGGAAACCTATCAGGACGAGGCCGCAGCAAAGAAAGTCGAGCTCTGGGCTCAGCAGGATGACGTCGCAAAGCATGACGAGCGGTGGAGGGATCTTCTGGCTGGTCTCGCGGGAGCAGGAGGCAAGCACGGTTGCCTGGACATTCAGGCAGGAATGACGGGGCAATAGAAGAGGCAAGCCGGTGTCGCTGGCCGTGATAAACGGCGGAGGCCGATTGGGGCCGCCTTCAGACTATGAATAGCTTAAAGCAAAAGAGTTGCTTCTCAGCCGGATCAACCCTTTGCTGCTGCGGCAGCTTCGCCAGCACGGCGCATGAGGAAATCACGCTCCCTGTTATTTTCGGCAAGCGCGGCTGCCGCTTCAAAGGCTCGCCGTGCTTCGTCGTATCGGCCAAGCTTATAAAGAAGATCGCCGCGGACGCTGGGCAGAAGATGATAGTTCTTCAATGCAGGCTCATCGCGCAGGCTTTCAATGATGTCCAGTGCCGCCTCGGGGCCTTCGACCATGCCGATGGCCACGGCTCGATTGAGTTCGACGATCGGCGAACGCAGAAGCCCGGCAAGTTCCGCATAGAGATCAGCGATCCGCCTCCAATCGGTTTCATCGGCGCTCATCGCTTTTGCGTGACATGCGATGATCGCGGCCTGCAGGGCATAGATCCCGCCGGCGCCGTCAAGCTCTTGTGCCCGCATCAATGCCTTCAACCCGCGCTGAATCTGCAACTGATCCCAGCGGCCGCGATTTTGTTCGAGCAGCAGGATCGGATTGCCGGCAGCATCCGTGCGCGCCGCAGCACGGGACGCGTTTAGCTCCATCAAAGCCAGCAAAGCGTGCGCCTCCGGCTCCCGCGGCGCCACTGACGTTAGGATCCGGCCCAGCCGCAGTGCGTCATTGCACAATTGCAGCCGAAACCAGTTGTCACCGCGGGCGGCAGTGTAACCCTCGTTGAAGATCAGGTAGATGACTTCCAGTACCGAGGCGAGACGCTGCGACAGCTGCTCGCCACGCGGCGTCTCATAGCCCAGCCCCGAGTCCGACAATGCCTTCTTGGCGCGGACGATGCGTTGGGCGATCGCCGCTTCCGTCACCAGAAATGCCCGAGCGATTTCTGATGTCGTCAGGCCGCAGATCATCCGCAAGGCCAGAGCCACACGCGCCTCGCGCGAGATCAGCGGATGGCACGCCGTGAATATCAGGCGCAACATTTCATCGCCGATATCGTCATCCAGAGGAGTGTCTAGATCGGGCATGATCTGCTCTTCTGCCTCCATTTCCCGGACGATCATCTCGTGCTTCTGTTTCAGCATCCGGCGATGCCGCAGATGATCGAGCGCCCGACGCTTGGCAGTGGTCATGAGCCATGCGCCGGGCCGCTCGGGGATTCCCGTCTTCGGCCATCGTTCCAGGGCTACAATCAGCGTTTCCTGCGTAAGATCCTCGGCCAGCGGCACGTCGCGCAGCAATCGTGCCAGGCTGGTGATAAGCCGCGGCTGTTCGATCCGCCAGACCGCCAGGATCGTTTGATGGGTGCCGGCGACCGTCACGGCCATCCGTCCCGATTACGGGTCGAAAGGGTCATGCCCTTGCTTCGGCGAGCGGATCGCAGATCCCCTCCGCACCCGGTTCAAAATAGGCACGCACTTCACACGTGCCTTCCCAGCCGGGCATGAAATCCTTGTGCAGCTGCATGAACTCGACTGCCAGCGCCACGGCCTCCTCCTTGCTTTGCAGTTCGAAGATCGCATAACCGCCGACGACCTCCTTGGCCTCGACGAAAGGTCCGTCGATAACATCCAGCTTGCCCTCACGGATCGTGACGCGGGCACCAGTCGCAAGCGGCATCAGCCCTGCGGTGTCGAGCATGCGGCCGGCCTTGATTTCCCGATCGGCAAGCTTGCCGATAGCCTCGATAAGCTCGGGCGTCGGATGCATCGAATCGGTGGACGTGACGATAGACATGAAACGCATGGGAAGATTCCTCCGGTAGCGAGACGCTGGCACCATTGCCGCTGAACAAGCCCGCTCATATTGACAACGAAGCAGCCTTTCGCAAATCGACAATAATCTTGAAAAAATCGGATTAGAGTAGAGCGCCGGCAAATCCCGCATCCGCAGCTTGGTTCTCGATTTGAAATCATATCCAGACGGCCGAATAAGTGTCGCAGTTCACAAGAACGTTCGATCCTGGACAGATCAAGCCACGTCGGAGGCTGGCCTTTCCCCGCGCGAGTGGGTAAATCCTCGCTGCTGATCACAGGAGCCCAGCGCATGAACGACACAATCAAGATCGACAACCGCGGCGATTTCGGACAATGGGCAATCGAAATGGCCAAGCAGATCGTCGGCGACCAGGGCTTCGAGCTTGCAAGGGCAGCACGGGACGGCACCGATGACGATGTTCGCCAAGCCGGAAACGCCCTGGGTCAGGCGATCACCAACGCGCTCATGGATGTCTATGATGGCCTTCTTGAGGGCGTACCTGAGGAATGAACCGTCAAGGTTCGGTTGGGCCTTGATTGCCACCCAATAAATGGCTGATCCCAACAGGCTCGTCCCAGCCCCGGAGGCTCCTGGAAGCACGCTCGGACCTGATCGGCCCGGCCGATCCCGCTGGGGTGAATTGGGAATTCGTCTCAGGCTGCGTGAAACATCAATCTGCGCAGATAGATCCTCAAAACGACGGCCGCCTGCCAAGATTTGAAGCACGTCCGAATGCTGACGCGGAGGATCGCATTGGTGTCCAATCGATCTGGAGCGCTCTATCGGCGATATAGATACACAGGCACAGAAACCTCACAGCGGAAACTGACGCCGCCGTTAGAGCCTGCTGGGACCCCTCCGCGGCCCAAACCAATGATGGTGGGACCATTGCTTGCGCGTTATTCAAGGGGAACGAAGAGCCCGAGCTTGACGTCTCGCAGCACGACATTCGTGTGCATGCGGCGGATCTGCGGGTTTTCCGCCATGATCAGGGCCGCGATGTCGTCATAGTGTTCGACGTCGCGGGCGGTGACGATCGCGATCAGATCGACCGCGCCTGTGACGTAATAGACCTGCTGTATGTGATCCTGCTTCTCTGCCCAGAGGCGGAACTTCGCCAGCGCGTCGTAATTATCCCGCTCGATCTCCATTCCGACGATGAACACCATCGATGTCCCCGTGGCCTTGCGGTCGACGACGGCCACCTCCGCCTTGATGATCCCCTCCTCGCGCAGGCGCTTCAACCGCCTCTGCACGGCCGAGACCGATAGCCCGACCCGTTCGGCAATCGTTTCGGCTTTCAGCTGGCAGTCGCGCTGAACGATATCGAGAATGTCACGGTCAAAGCGATCCAGTTGTTCCATTGTCCAGTCCAATTCTTGCCGTAGCACTTCAGGCGTTCTGCCGCATTTGCCGCGTGAGGAAGATTATTTTGCATAAAATATGCAGAATGGATGAAAATTGCGCGAAAAAACCGCGTTATTTTATCATTATCCTTCGCAAATTCAGTTCAGCCGGAACCATGCATGTCGGATCAACCCTTTCCTGCTCTTCGCGTCGAAGATCTTCATAAAAGCTTCGGCTCGCAAGAGGTTCTCAAGGGTATTTCGACTGAGGCCCACAAGTCCGATGTGATTTCGATCATCGGTTCGTCGGGCTCCGGCAAGAGCACCTTCCTCAGATGCATCAATTTCCTGGAAATGCCGGATCGTGGCCGGATTGCGGTCAACGGCCAGGAGATTGTGCTGAAGACTGGTCGGGGCGGACGGCTGCAGCCGCGCAGCTGGCGGCAGATCGAGCGGCTGCGGACCGGGCTCGGAATGGTCTTCCAGAGTTTCAATCTCTGGGCCCATCGGACGGTGCTGGAAAACGTCATCGAGGCGCCGGTACACGTCATGGGCATTTCGCGGCGTGAGGCTGTCGAAAAGGCCGAGGCACTGCTCCACAAGGTCGGGCTCTTCGACAAACGCCACGCCTATCCCGCTTTCCTTTCCGGCGGTCAGCAGCAACGCGCGGCGATTGCAAGAGCACTCTGCGTGGACCCTGATGTCATGCTGTTTGACGAGCCGACATCGGCGCTTGATCCGGAGCTGGTCGGAGAAGTTCTGAAGGTCATCCGTGATCTCGCGGAAGAAGGCCGGACCATGCTGATCGTCACGCATGAAATGCGCTTCGCCAGGGATGTCTCGAGCCGTGTTCTCTTCCTGCATCAGGGACGGATCGAGGAAGAAGGTCCGCCGGAGCAGATATTCGGGGCGCCGGTGAGCGCCCGCTGCCGGGAATTTACCGGTCTCAGCGCCAACTGATGCGCGAACTCTCATCGACAACACAAATCAGGAGAATCCTGCGAATGAAACTGCTCCCCACGCTTTTCGCCGGCGCGGCACTCGTGCTTTCCGCCGTCACCGCACAGGCCGAAGTCCGCTTTGGAGTCATGAACGAATCCTATCCCCCCTTCTTCGCCAAGGACGCGTCGGGCCAATGGCAGGGATGGGAAATCGACCTGATGAATGCCGTATGCGAAGAGATGAAGGAGAAATGCTCGATCGTCGACATTTCCTGGGATGGCCTCATTCCGGCTCTCCAGAGCAAAAAGTTCGACGTGATCTGGTCATCGATGTCGAACACCGCGGAACGCTCGAAGGTGATCGACTTCACCGACAAATATTACAACACGCCGAGCACCTTGATCGGTCCCAAGGACCAGAAGCCGGGCGCCACTGCCGAGGACGTGAAGGGCAAGACCATCGGCATCCAGGTGTCGACGATCCAGTCGGAATATTACAAGAAGTATTTCGCCGAGGCTGCTGAGGAAAAAACCTACCAGACGCTCGACGAGGCTTTTCAGGATCTCGCCTCCGGCCGTATCGACTATGTCTTTGGCGATTCGCTGGCGCTTGACGCTTTCCTCAAGAGCGATGGTGGCAAGGATTGCTGCGCCAAGATGGGTGACGTCGCCGATGACAAGGAAATTCTCGGCGCCGGCGTTTCGGGTGGCCTGCGCAAGGAAGACACGGAGCTGAAAGCCAAGCTGAACGCGGCGATATCGGCAGTCCGGGCAAGCGGCCAGTATGACACCATCACCAAGAAATACTTCGATTTCGACATCTACGGCGCAAAGTAAGCAGTCCTAATAATGGCGACCGCGCAACAAGGTATTCTGGACCTGCTGTCTCCCTATCCTCCGGGATGGGGCGGCGTTCTTCTGGCAGGTGCGGTTTCCACGGTCGCCATCTCGGCTTGCGCCTTCACGATCGGCCTGCTGCTCGGCACGGGTGGTGCGCTTGGAAAGCTCTCGGGCAATCGCGCGCTCCGCTTGCTGCTCGATTTCTACACCACGCTGATCCGCGCCGTTCCGGAGCTGATCCTGATCGTCGGGCTTTATTATGCCGGCACCGATGGCCTGAACCGGCTCCTAGCTGCCTTGGACCTGCCACCGGTCAATGTGAACGGCTTCGTCGCGGCCGTCACAGTGCTGGGTTTCGTTCAGGGTGCCTACATGACCGAGGTGCTGCGCGGCGCGATCCTCGCCATTCCTGTCGGCCAGATCGATGCCGCCAAGGCCTTCGGCATGGGACCGATGCTGAGGTTCCGCCGGGTCTTGCTGCCGGCGCTCCTGCCAAACGCCCTGCCGGGTCTTGCCAATCTGTGGATGTCGGTCACCAAGGACAGCGCGCTGGTCGCGGTCGTCGGCTATCAGGAACTGGCGCTCGCCACCCGTCTTGCAGGGGCAAGCACCAAGCACTACTTCATCTTTTTCCTCGCTTCGGCCCTTCTCTATCTCGCCATCACGCTCGTTTCCAACGTCGTCGTCAAACTGATCGAGGGACGGGTACGGCGAGGGCAGCCGCGCCTTGCCTGAAGAAAGCGCCCTATGAGTTTCACCTGGATCTCTTCCTATTGGCCGCTGCTTCTGACGGGCGCCTGGCAGACGGTTTGCCTGCTGGTGATATCAGTGGTGTTCGGCTTCGTCATCGCCATCGGTCTCGCCTTCGCGCAGGTCAGCGGCGGCGGGCTGACACGGATGCTTGCCAGCAGCTACTGCACCTTCTTCCGCGGCACACCTTTATTGATACAGCTGTGGCTTCTCTACTATGGGGTGGGCTCGCTGCTCCCCATGATCCCCGGCATCCGCCAGAGCCTGTTCTGGCCGGTCTTGCGCGAGGGCTTCTTCTTTGCCGCCGTCAGTTTCACGCTGAACTATGCCGCCTATGAGGCCGAGGTGTTGCGCGGCGCGCTGCTTGCCGTTCCCAAGGGGGAACTCGAAGCCGGCCGAGCCTTCGGCCTGTCGCCCTGGATGCTGACCCGTCGCATCTGGCTGCCGCGCGCCATTCGCATCGCCCTGCCGACCATTGCGGGAGAGATCGTCATGCAGCTCAAGGCGACGCCGCTCGCTTTTACGGTGACGGTGATGGATCTCTATGCTGTGGCGAACAAGGTTCGGCAGGACACGCTGCTCGTCTATGAACCGCTGCTGGTCGTCACCCTCTTCTATCTCGCCCTGACCGCAGTGATCGCCCGCATCTTTCGAGGTTTCGAAGCACAGGTGCCGGTTCGTCGCTAGGCCGATGGAAAAGGACTGGCCATGACCTCGCCTACACACGAACCATCTGCACCTCGCCCACTTTGTTATGAAAAGATCGCCGCCGGTCACGGTGCGACAGACTGAATGGAGACCTCTTCGTGAGCACGACCCGAATTCTCGATGGCGGCATGAGCCGCGAGCTGCTGCGGCTAGGCGCGGAACTGAAACAACCGGAATGGTCGGCATTGGCGCTGATCAACTCGCCGGATATCGTCCGCAACGTACACCAGGAATTCATCGCCGCCGGGTCTGAGGTCGTTACGACAAACAGCTATGCGCTCGTGCCCTTTCACATCGGCGAGGACCGGTTTTGGAAGGAAGGGCCGGCGCTGATCCGTCTCGCAGGTCGCCTGGCGCGCGAGGCAGCCGATGCCGTTACGGATCGGAAGGTGCTGGTTGCCGGTTCGCTGCCGCCGATCTTCGGCTCGTACGAGCCGCAGAATTTTCAGCCTTCGCGGGTGCAGGATTATCTCGAGGTGCTTGTCGAAAACCTCGGCCCCTTCGTCGATATATGGCTCGGCGAGACGTTGAGCCTGATTGCCGAGGCAGAGGCTGTCTGTAAGGCGGTAGCGACATCAGGCAAGCCGTTCTGGATTTCCTTCACGGTGGCGGATGACGAGGCAGCCATAAAGGGCGGAGAACCGAAGCTCCGCTCTGAAGAAAGGGTCGAGGACGCGGCATTCTGGGCGGCGTCAACGGGTGCTGAAGCCCTCCTGTTCAACTGCAGCAAGCCCGAGGTCATGCAGTCGGCCGTGGAGACGGCAGCGCGCGTGTTCCGGAAGATGGACGCTCACCTCGAAATCGGCGTCTATGCCAATGCCTTCGAAGGGGAACAGGGCGACGCAGCCGCCAATGAAGGCCTGCACGACACCCGCAACGATCTGAATGACGATGCCTATTCGCGTTATGCCTGCTCCTGGGTCGAAGCGGGTGCGACAATAATCGGTGGCTGCTGCGGCATCGGTGCTGCTCATATTCATCGCTTGAGGAAGACGTTTTTGGATTGAAGCACCCGCCGAAATCGCTCATAGCTTGGGAATTGGCAGCGGCAGCATTGCTTCAGCGGCTCCTTCCGTTGCTGATCTGACCCAGCCGATAGGCGAACTGGGCCCGACTGAGCCCCAGCATACGGGCTGCCCGTGCTACGTTGCCATCTGCTTGCCGGATGGTCATCTGGTAGATCTGGCGGTTGAGATCATCGATAGCGAAGCCACCTCGCTCGATTGTCTGCGCCAGAACGGCCGCCAGGGCTTTGTCTGTTGCCAGAGGTAGCGGCAGCATTCCCATGTCCTCGGCCACGTTTTCGAGCGTCGATGCAGTCACCCGATCTTGCTTCGAGGTGAACGATAATGTTGTCGGAAGTTCCCAGTCTGGCAGTTCGAATCTCATCAAGACCATCATGCGAGGGGGTCGGGGCAGAGGCTCGATCGGATTGCACATCAGCATGAGATTGCAGACCGGCATAGCCTGCATGAACCCGAAACTTCAGTCTGATCCCACGTGCCGCTTGTTCAAGGACGCTCCATAAATCCGGTTCATCGCCCAGGCCGGGTCCGTCAGGGTAGTGGATGTCGTTGGAGAGCGTTCGTAAACGCCTCACCTTTCTCGGAAGGTCTTCAGCAATGCGATATTAGAGGCATGCACATCTTCATAGGCGGGGATGTAGATCAGCGCGCCGCTTTTCACATCCTCACTGACCGCTTCGGCCAGAGGCTTGCGCCAGATCTCCGGTTCTGGCGCCTCGTCACTCATCGCCTCGACATACCGGATCGTCGCGTCGATGAAGGAAGGCTCGTAGCCGCCTGCTAAAATACGATCCGGATCGCCATGGCAGGGGAGGATACGGGCGATGGGAAAGGAACGCAGACGTTTCAGTTCTTCCAGATGCTGCGGCAGGGCGGCAGCATCCGTTATGTAGGTGACGGTGTCTTCGAGTGTGTCGCCGGCAAACAGAAGCCGCTCCTCAGGCAGCCATAGGATCGTCGCATCGGGACTGTGGATGTTGAACTCGTGGAGTTCAATCGCGCGGCTTCCGACCGTGATCGACCGGTTGCCGTCGAACAGGCTGCTTGGCATGATGACAGGATCGATCTTCGGCAGGCGGGCAGCGATGCGCGGTTTTTCCGCTTCGAGAAGCCGGGCGGTCGCGCCATTCGCGACGATGATGCAATCGGCAAATACCTCGTTGCCGGCGATATGGTCGTTGTGGAAATGGCTGAGGACGACCGTGATCTTCGATATGTCTCGCGCTTCCAGATGGGCGCGGATGGCGCGGGCATGGTCTAGGCTTATGTGAGTGTCGTAGACGAGCGCCTCATTGCCATCGACGATCGCATAGGATGCGATGCCGAGGCTGAAGGCGCCGTCGTCGAGCCAGTTGGGCCCTTCCGAATAGAGCCGCTTGCCGGCGATGCGCCCGTCATAATAGGCGAATATGCCTGGATAGGGTTCGAATATGCGGAAGTCGTCAAGCATGCCCTTCATTCGTTCCTCCCGGGTATCAGCCTTTATACCATGATGAGCGGCGCTTCAGCGCGCCCAGGTCGCGTCCCAGAAGGACTGCGGATCCTTTGCCAGCACGTCGGAAATCGTCGGTGCCGGTTCGGGAATACGCTTGCCGCCGGTGCGTTTGCTAAGTTCCGCCTTGGCGGTAGCGATCGTTTCCGGCGATGCCAGCAATGTGATCGCGCCCATGGCAAGCGCTTCCGACGCCATCAGCGGCCCCGGACTGCTCGACGAATGTCCTGACAGCGCTGTCCATGCCCAGTGATGGATCGGCACATTGTCTGGATAGGCCCAGTTAACCCGTCCGAGCGGGATATGCCAACTGATGTCGCCGTCATCCTGGCCGTAATAATCGATGCCAGTGTCGAAATATTCGAGTTCACGATGCAGCTTGAAAGGTTTGCCGGGATCACAGGCGGCGGAAAGCTGCTCCATCCATTCGATATCGGTTTCGGTCCAGCGCGGCGGACCGATTTCCCTCAGGCACGTATCCAGTACGCGTCCGACGGTGTCATTGCCGAGATAACCGCGGCAATTGGCGATCTGTTCGGCCACCAGTTCGACGCCTTGTTCGGCAGCGATCCGGCTGTAGGTGTCGAGCATCAGCTGGTAACCTTGCTGCACTATGTCGAAGTCATGATGCCGAACGGAGGACCAGAGGCGCACTTCCTCGGGCGTCACGCCGGGTGTAATGCCCGCGAAGCGATAGACGTGCTTCAGTTGGAGGCCGGGAACCTCCTTGCGGAGGCTGTCGAATTCCGCGTAGGCAGCTTCTGCGGCTAGCAGTGCGTTGCGGGTGGCAGTCTTGCCGCCATGGGCGCTTTCGCCGATGAATTTGAATTCGCCGCTCGCCATGGCATGGCATGGCCGGGCAAGCGAGCCGTTCTGGTAGTCGCCGTGCGAGGTCAGGACGAGGTCGAGCCCGTCAAACACGCCGGCTGCCTGCAGCGCAAGCTTGCCCCAACCGATCTCCTCGGCCGGGCAACCGACGATGACGATCTCGCCAGGCAGGCCGAGTTCGATCATCGCCTTTGCGGCGGCGATGCCGGCGCCGGTATTGGCCGGGCCGATGTGATTGTGGCCGCAGCCATGGCCGGGCAGGCGACGATTGCCCTGCCGGTAGGGAACCGCGTCATTGTAGAGGCTCGGCAGCGCATCGTATTCGATCAGGATGCCGACTTTCGGGCCGTCGCCTTTGGCGATGCGGGCGATGAAAGAGGTCGGCACGCCGCCGACGCCGCGCTCGACCGAAAAACCGTGCCGTTCGATGAAGCCGCAGAGGATCGCCTGCGACTTGTATTCCAGCGCCGGCAGTTCCGGCACGTTCCACATCTCCGCAAACAGTTGCTCTATTTCTGCGGCAAGCCCCGACCAGATGCGGCGTGTTTCCGTCTTCATGCGATCCTGCATGTCAGGCAGCCTTCCCCTGTTTGAAGGCGAGGAATGCTTGGTTGATTTCTGCGGCGGTGCGGCGGGCGCCATGCTGCAGATATTCCATATTGGCGAGCGCGGCGTCATGCGCCTCGATCGAGGATCCCGCGACGCAATCCTCGACGACGCGGCAATGGTAGTCGGACTGGTGGCCGTCCGCGAAGGTATAATGGACGCAGATATTCGTGAGGCCGCCGACGAGGATCAGCGTCTCAGCTTTCAGGCCACGCAGCAGGATCTGCAGGTCGGTACCGATAAAGCCGGAATAACGGCGCTTGACGATCACGTAATCGTCGTCGCGCAGGCCGACTTCCTCGGCGGCGATCTTGGTGCCCTCCCAGTCTTCGCGCAGGTGCATGTCTTCGTCGCCATCCATTTCGCGGCCGTAATCGACGCCGCTCCTGCGGTGGCTTTCCTGCAGGAAGATGATCGGCACGCCGCCTTCGCGGGCGGCATCGATGACGGTACGCGCCTTGCGCATGCGCTCGATTATGCCCGGCATCAGGGGGATCGAGCCATCATCGTCGAAACCGACTTTCTGGATGTCGACGACGATCAGGACCGGCTGGCCGACGATCATGGGGTTTTGCTTCTTTGGCATGGGATGCTCCTTCGATCTAGAAACGTGCACCGAGAAGTTTCGGAAGATTGCCCAGGCGAGCAACGGTGATGAAGCCGAACAGACCAATCAGCATGAACAGGACGGCGCCGACGCACATGGTTGGCGAGAAGCCGGTGCGCATGTTGGAAAAGATCTTGACCGGCATCGTCTCGGCGGTGAAACCCGCCACCATGAAGGCGATCACATATTCGTTGAGGCTGAAGATCGCGACGAAAATAAAGCTCGAGACGACGAAAGGCAGGACCATCGGTATGGCGACAGTTCTGAGGATATCGTTTTCGCGCGCGCCCATCGTCCGGGCGGCCTCGACAAGCGACTTGTCGATCCCCGAAAAGCCGAGCGAGATCATCACCAGCGGCACGGCGATGAAGGTCACGGCATGGCTGATGACGATATTCTCGATCTGGCCGACATGCCGGACCGTACCCCAGAACAACAGGAACAGGACGGCGATGACGACGGGCGGCAGGATGAAGGGAACGCCCGCCATTCCGGCCAGCAGCTTTGCAAAGCGCGAATCGGTCTTCCACTGGATATAGGCGATCGGAAAAGCGACAGTGATCGTCAGAAGCGAAGAGGCGATCGCGATGATGACGGAGCGCAGGAAGGCCGAGGTCCATGCCGGATCTTCCATGAAGGTCCAATACCAGCGCAGGCTGATATTCTGCGGCGGAAAAGTCATCTGCGCTGTGGTGTTGAAGCTGACGCCTGCAACGATAATGAGCGGCGCCGCCAGGAAGAAGGCCAGGCAGAGGAGGAAGAACTGGCGCACGAATTTGAGAACAAACCGGCTCATGACGTGTATCCTTTGCCGCCGATGCGGCTGATCACCAGGATCATCGCGCCGGTGACCATCATCAGGAAGACTGCGATTGCCGAGGCCTGCGGCAGGTTCTGGGCGGAATTGGCGACTTCGCTGATGATGACGCCGATCGTCCAATTGCTCGGGCCGCCGAGCACGAGCGGTGCGACATAGGCACCGATCGTCATCACCACAGTCGTCAGATAGGCGGTGGCGATCGGTTTACGCATGAGGGGCAGAAGCACGTTGAAGAAGGCTCGGATCGGGGGCGCGCCCATGGTGGACGCCGCTTCCATATAGGAAGCATCCATGCGCGACAGGCCGGGATAGATGGTCATCACGTTAAAGGGGATGACGACATAGATCAGGCAGCTGACGACGGCATAAAAGCTCGGGGTCAGCGATACCGGCTTGTCGAGGAAGCCGAGGAAGACGGCGATGTTCGATATGCCGACCCGCTTGGAGAGAATGATCTGCCAGGAAAAGGTGATCAGCACCTCGGACAGGGCAAGCGTCGTCAGCAAGCCGATCAGCCAGACGATCTGCGCCTTGCGGCTCATCCGGGTGATGAAATAGGTCGCCGGAAAGGCGATGATCATGCTGAGCGTGGCGACCGTCAGCGCCAGCCCGAGCGAGAAGGTCAGCCCATTCATCACCATGGGCTGGAACAGGCTTGCCATCGCTTCGAGCGACCAGCCGCTGCCCTGGTAATAAGCGGGATCGACGCGGGCGACACTGACGCGCAGTAAAAGCACGAAGGGCACGCCGAAAAAGGCGACGATCATGAAGAACGGCCAGAGCAGGCCGAGCGCCACCGACAGACGCTGCCGGTTCATGCCGTCTTGTCCGGATACGAGCGACATGGTCAATCCTCCAGCACGGTCACCGATCCCGGTGCGAAGGAGATGGAAAATTCGCTTGCGCCTTCGAGCTCAGCCCAGGCGGCGGGGGCGAGCGAGGCGACCACTTGGCGGCCACCGCTTTCGAGAAAGACTTCGACGCTCGAGCCGAGGTCGCGCACGAAGGTGGCCGTTCCGAAGGGGCCGGCGCTACCGGCGGACGGCCGGCTGATGAGAGTGCTTTCCGGCCGGGCGCAGACCGTCACGCGATCCCCCGTCTTCAGTGGGGCGGAAGCGGGGCTGGTGGTGACGACGCTTTCGCCGATCCGTACATGCTCGCGATCGATGAGAATGCCGTCGGCAAGATTGCTCTGGCCGATGAAGTCGGCGACGAACCGGTTGACCGGCTTGCGGTAGATATCGACCGGGCTGCCGACCTGCTGCACCTTGCCATGCGCCATGACGACGATCTGGTCGGCAATGGTCATCGCCTCGCGCTGGTCGTGTGTGACGAAGATCGTGGTGATCTTGAGCTTTTGCTGCAACTGCCGCAATTCGACCTGCATATGGTCGCGCAGCTTCGCATCGAGCGCCGAGAGTGGTTCGTCCATCAGGAAGAGAAGCGGCTCCTGGGCCAACGCGCGGGCAATCGCGACGCGCTGGCGCTGGCCGCCGGAGAGCTGATCAACCCGCCTCGACTGCATTCCAGGCAGATCGACCAGCCTCAGAAGCTCGTCGATCCGTTCCTGCTTGTGGTGCTTTGCCATCGTGCGATAACGAAGGCTATAGCCGATATTGCCGGCCACATCGAGATGCGGGAACAAAGCAAGGGCCTGGAACACCATTCCGAAGTTTCGTTCGTTCGTCGGAACTCCGGTGATGTCGCGACCGTCGAGGCGCACCGTGCCGCTGCTGGGCTGCTCCAGACCGGCGATGATGCGCATCAGGGTCGTCTTGCCGCAGCCGGACGGACCGAGAAAGCAGACGAACTTACCCTGTTCGATACTCAATGAGACGTCGGAGACGACCGTGTTTGCACTGAAGGACTTCGTGAGGTGTGAAATTTCCAGGCCTTGCATCATTCCGTCCAGACTTACTGACCGAGCATCTTGAGCATCTGCGTCGAGATGTAGTCGGCGTTCTTCACCTTTGCGGCGGAAGCGACGACAATCGGTTTTCCAGTGAAGGAAACCGCGTTGAATTCGTCGTCCGTGAGCGTGAGCTTCGAACGCTCGATCAGCGGAGCGGCGCCGACATTGCGTGCGATCAGCTCGTGGCACTCCGGCGTGGCGCTCCAGTCGAGGAAGGCGATCGTCGCGTCGCTCACTTGAGAGACCTTCGGAACGCACCATGCGTTGTAGCCGAGCACGGCGCCTTCCTTCGGGAAGATCGAGGCGACGTCGGTGCCTTCCTTCTTCATGATCATCGAAACGTCGTGGAAATAGAGACCGCCGACGACCTCGTCGTTCTGGTAGGCGCTCTGCATCGAGCCTTCGTCGGTCCACCAGAGCTTTGCATTGGGCTTCAGTTCGGCGATCTTGGCGATGACCTTGTCGATGCCTTCCTGGGTATCAAGCGTCGAGGGGCCGCCGAAATAGACGGAAGCGACGATGTCGAGCAGCACGCTGTTGCCGCCGCCCTGCAGGCCCCAGGCCGAAGCACGCGGCTTCCAGAGTTCCGTCCAGCTGTCGGGTAGCTTTTCGAATTCGGATGGATTGGCGATCAGGGTAATATACCAGGCCATGGCGCCGACACCGTCGACCTTGCCGTCTTCGCTATAGACGAAGCCGTCCATCAGGTTGCCGAGGTTCTTCAGCTTCGAGCCTTCGACCGTTGCCCAGAGGCCACGCTGGCGGCCGCGGATGACGTCCGCCTGGCCGGCGCAGCAGATATCCATGGGGGCCGAGCCTGCCTGGATCGCCTGGCCGAGCTGGACCAGGAACTGCGAGCTGCCGGATTGCGGGATCGACTGGACCGCGATGCCGGTCTGCTTGGTGAAGGCCGGATAGACGCTCTTCGCGAAAGCTTCCTCGAAGAAGCCGCCGAAGTTCGAGACCCTGAGCGTCGCTGCGGCATAGGAGGGTCGCACGAAGGGCGCCGAAAGGATCGACGCTGCGGCAAGGCCGCCGGCGGCCTTCAGGACCGATCTGCGCGATATCGCCGAGTTGCTGTCCTGGCCGGAAGGCGAGGAGGGCTTTCTGGATGCCATGCTATGTTCTCCTTAACTGTCCTCTTGAGCGGATGACCAATTGCTATGCAACGCCTGTGCCAAATTAAAATAATCGTTTGAAAGCATATAATTACAGAAAAAATGACGGTTTTTATTACTTTTATTGCAGCTTAAATCTTGAAGGGAAATAGGCATATGCCCAAATAATATGCGCATTGTATGCAATATTGCATACTGAAATTCGTCGTGTATAATCCTCGCCGTGAAAGCCGTTTCTCACGCCTTTTAATGGGCAAAGGCGAGCGATGGCCTTGGTGTTTATTCAAAGCGAGCGAGTGAAAATGACGTCTGGAAATCCGATCGTGCCGAAGCCTATGATCGTTGGGCGTGCCGCCCTGATCGTTGTCGATATTCAAAAATCGGGCTTCATGCCGCGTCCGAAGACGTCGCGTCTGGAATTCATGGGCGATCATATCGAGCGCAACTGGCGTGCGAAGTCGGTGGTGGATGCGGCCCGCAAGGCCGGCATTCCCGTCATCTTCGTGCAGGAAGCCCATCGCGATAACCTGATCGACTTCGGGCGCGAGCTGGATGGTTCGGAAAGCATCCATTGCCTCGAAAGCTCGCCGGGCACGCCATTCCCGGTCGAGGAAATGGAGATGCGTTCGGACGACCTGCGCATTACCAAGCGCC
The DNA here is from genome assembly GCF_000281145.1 of Rhizobium sp. CF142. Classification (NCBI taxonomy): domain Bacteria; kingdom Pseudomonadati; phylum Pseudomonadota; class Alphaproteobacteria; order Hyphomicrobiales; family Rhizobiaceae; genus Rhizobium; species Rhizobium sp. CF142. The sequence goes on from NZ_AJWE01000102.1 coordinate 19,682, forward strand.
GCTATTCGGTCTTCTACGGCACCGAAATGGAAATCCTGCTGAAAGCCGTCAAAGCCGAGACCCTGTTCTTCGTCGGCGGCTTCACCGATGTCTGCATCCATTACAGCTTCGTCGATGCGCACCAGGGCGATTATTACTGCCGCGTCATCGAGGATTGCGTATCCGGTTCCGGGCAGGCTGCACATGATGCGGCGCTGGTCGCCATGGAATATCTGCAGGCCGGTGCCCGCCGCAGCGCCCAGGAGGTCATTGATGCCTTCGCCGGTCAGGTCGTCGCAGCCTGATCGGGACAAGCATGAGCCGTACGACATGGAATGAACTGCGCTCGCAGGCAGGCATCGCAGCTCCCCTGGCGGTGACCCAGGCGAGCCAGCTCGTTATGAGCTTGGCGGCGAGCGTCATGCTCGGCCGCCTCAGCGGCTCGGCGCTCGCGGCCGGTGGCCTCTGCGCCATCTTCATCCAGGCGCTGACGGTCGTCTCCCAGGGTGTGATCGCCGGCGCGCACCCGCTGATGGCGGCCGCAAAAGGAAGAAGCGAAACGGGGACGGTTGAGGAGGATGGCGCAGCCTATGCCTACGGCGGGGCCGTGCTGGTCGGCCTCGTTTTTTCGCTCCTATCGATGACAATCCTCCTCAATCTGCCGTCCGTACTTGCGCCGTTCGGTGTCGCGTCCGAAATTCTTGGCGATGTAGAGCAGTTCATCAGTCGGGCGGCCTGGGCGCTGCCAGCTATCCTGTGGATCGCTCCGATCCGTCTCTATTGCTCGGTATCGGGAAAATCCTGGCTGATCATGGTATCGGTCGGGCTTGGGGCGCTCTGTTATGTACCGCTTCTATCGGTTCTCACCTTTGGTGCCTTCGGCGATCCCGGCCATGGGATTGCGGGTGCCGGCCTCGCCTATGTGATCGCCTGGTGGCTGATCGCCGGTGGTTTGACGGCCTATGCAATTGCACGAGGACATTTGCCGCTTTCGACGTTCCGCAGCGCCTTTCCGACGGCGGCAAAGGCGGCGAGGGATGTCTGGTCGATCGGCTGGCCAATCGCGCTGATCTATGCGGCGGAGCTCGGTATGACGCTGGTGCTGACACTGATTACCAGCGGCTTGGGGACGGTTGCAATCGTTGCCAACCAGATTGCCTATACGCTGAATAACATCGCCTTCAACCCGATCGTTGCGATTGGCCAGGCGGCAACCGTCCGCGTCGCCTACCATCTGGGTGCCGGCAGAGACGCGGCCGCCCGGCTAGCTGGCAATATCTCACTGATCGCCGCAGCCGGCCTGATGGCGCTGTTCGGCGCGATCCTGCTGGTGGCGTCAGAAGACATCACCGGCACGTTCCTCGCTGAAGAGGCCGCCGATTTTTCGGCGATCCAGGCGCTGGCGCAAAAGCTGATCATGATCCTCGCGGCGTTTCTCATCTTCGATGGCATACAGTCGGCAGCCAATGGCGCCCTGCGCGGTTTGAAGGACACGAGAGTGCCGATGATCATTGGTCTCTGCGGTTATTGGCTGCTCGGCATGCCAATCGCAATCTTTCTCGCCTTCGGACTCGGTCTCGGCGCCGTCGGCATCTGGTTCGGCGTATTGGTGGGCATTACAAGCGTCGCCTGCACGCTTCTCCTGCGCTGGAGGAGGCTTGCCGATAGCGCGGTTATATCGGTGACGGGTCCGTCCAATACACGCCGAGGTCGAAGCATGTTGCGCAAGCTCACCAGTCCGACATAAGAATACTCGCAAAGATGGCCGCTTTGGACAACATAATGAAGACTAGACCCCGCCGGGGCGAAGACAATTCCTTGATCAAGGAAGCCGGATCGCGGCGGAAGCTGACGCGTGCCGAAGAAGTGCGCACGCGCCTTGCAGACGATATCGTCGATGGCAAGCTCTCGCCGGGAATGCCGCTCGACGAGACCGAGATTGCCGCAAGCTACGGCGTTTCGCGAACCCCCTTGCGGGAAGCCATCCGGGACCTGGCAGCCATGGGCCTCGTTGAGACGCGGCCGCATCGTAGCGCAATCGTCACCCGTCCTTCGCCGGAACATCTGCGGCAGATGTTTCACGTAATGGCGGAGCTTGAAGCGCTTTGCGCAAGCCTTGCCGCCGCCAGCATGACCCTTTCGGAACGGCGCAATCTCGAGACCATTCACGAAGGCCTTGCCCAGATTCTCAAGGAAAACGATCCGAGCCATTACCATGTGCTCAACGAGAAGTTTCATGCGGCGATCTATGCCGGCAGCCACAACGCCTACCTTGTGGAGATCACGCTCGCGACACGTCGGCGGCTATCGCCGTTTCGTCGCGCACAGTTTCTGACCACAGGACGTTTGGCGAAATCGTACAAAGAACATGACGCGATCCTCGTCGCCATCCTGCAGGGCAACCGCGAACTTGCCGCCGATACGATGCGAAGCCATATCCTCACCGTCGAGGATTCCTACGAGGAATATGCCGGCTTAAAAGCCCCGTCCGTTTCTCTGTAGCGGCGGTGCTTAGAGCTCTTGTCGATCGCAAAATAGGACGATTGTGACCAGTGCGATTCGGCGGGATTGGTCGTCTGGGCCGCCCGAAAAGGGCGCTGACGCGCATTTGCTGATGGTTTCGAGCGCGTTTTGCTGATTCAGTAGATGTGCCGTCATGATGGGCGCAAGGACAGTACCGTCCGGATCGCGTGGAGGGCTATCGCGGTAGGCTCGGAGCGCTGGAGATAGACGCACGTTCAACGAATTCTGTCTGAAGGACGACTTCGCGTCCTGGCCCCGCAAACCCGTTCAAGCGCTCGACGAGAAGACGCGCAGCCATTTCACCAAGTTGATAGACCGGTTGGCGCACGACCGTTACGGGAGGAGAGGTGACCGCGGTCCAGTCGGCATCATGAAATGAGATGAGTGACAGATCATCTGGAATTGCCAGCCCGATCGTGCGGCTTGTCTTGAACACTTCCAGCCCGATCACGCTGTCGGAGGCGATGATTGCCGTTGGACGATCCTTTGCCTCGAGCAGCCGCTCGGCGATCTGACGCGTTTGCTCGGGGATCACGGCGCCCATGTGAATCCAGTGTTCGACCGGGCCAAGACCGGCCTCGCGACAGGTGCTAAGAAACCCCTCAATTCGTCTGCGGACAGAACCGGTATTGATGTCACCAGGCGTTCGGAAAAGGTGATCGGGTGTGTCGCAGGCCGTGAGATAGGCGATATGGCGGTGTCCCAACGCGATAAGCTGGCGTGTGACACCCTCGGCTGCCTGCCGGTCGTCGGCAATGACCGTATCAACCTCGAAAGCATTGATGCCGCGGTCCAGCAACGCCAGTGGCCGTCCTGAACCGACAACCTCCCGAAGATGCTCAACGTCGGTCTCCTTGGCCGGAGAGACGATCAGGCCGTCTACCCGCTTGGCAATCAGCGTCCGGATCGCGGCTTTTTCTGCCGATACGTCTTCCCCTGAATTGATAAGGATGACGGTAAAGCCGGCTTGCCGGGCGACGTCTGTGATCCCGCGCATCGCGAGGCTGAAGAAGGGGTTTTCAATATCGCCCACGACCACGCCGATCGTGCCGGAACGTCCCGTCGTCATACTGCGTGCAAGTTCGTTGGGCCGATAGTCGAGCGCGCGGGCGGCGGCGGTGACGGCATCGCGCACCCGATCGCTGACGGTTCCATAGCCGCCGAGCACGCGCGCAGCGGTTGCCTTTGATACGCCCGCCTTGCGCGCGACATCGGCCACCGTAACGGAGGCGGTTTGAGGTGAGTTCGGATCCATGAAAACTAGCCTTACAAGAGATATTGACGACTAGCAAATGCGAAGATAACAATTGATAAAAGCCAGTGAGACCGGTCTCAATTTAAAAAGAGACCGGTCTCATATAAAAATCTATCGAAATCCGACATGCGATCGCATGGGCCGGACGTGCGGTTTCTGCCGTCGCCCGGATGGGACCCCTGCGTCGTGGAAAATCGCAAACGATACCACCAGAGGAGAATGAAACGATGAAATTTCCCGAGATTGTCACGTCCCCCTTCGCCAGAATTCGCGTCGCCCTTTTTGCAATCGCCCTTGGCCTTTCAGCAGGTGCAGCGCCGGCCTCTGCCGAAGATAATCCTTATGGCCTGATCGATCCGGGTGTTATCAGCGTTGGCACGATGGGTGACGCCAAGCCCTACGCTTTCACGACCGCTGACGGCAATTTCACCGGCTTTGACATCGAACTTTTTCTCAATGTCGCCGAGCGCATGGGCTTCAAAAAGGAACGGGTGGTCTTCACTGGCCAGGAATTCTCGGCCCTTATGCCATCGGTCGCCAATAGCCGCTTCGACGTTGCGGCCGCAGCGATCGGTACCATCGCAAAGCGCAAGGAGACGGTCGATTTCTCTGATGGCTACCTTGCGGGTTACCTCACCGTGTTGACGTCGGATGCCGGCATTACCGACGTTGCGGGCCTCAAGGGCAAGCGGCTCGGCGTCGTGCAGGGAACGCTGCAGGAAATCTATGCACAGAAGAACTTCACGAGTGCCGATCTCGTGAAATTTCCGGACAACAATTCCGCTGTGTCGGCCCTCAACAACGGAACGGTCGATGCGCATTTCCTCGACTACGAGGCTGCCAAGGACTATTCGGCGCGTTACCCGGTGCTGAAGGTGGCGATCAACATCCCGAGTTTTGATGCACCGGCCGGCTTCGTCGTCCGCAAGGGCAACGACGCATTGCGCGAAGCTCTGAGCAAGGGTCTTCATGCCGCCATGCAGGACGGAACCTGGAAGAAGCTCCACGAGAAATGGTTCCCCGGCACCCCTATGCCAGACGCCTATCTTCCCAAGCAGTGATGCCACCTTCCGGTCCGACCTCTGTTGGTCGGGCCGGCCTTTCTTGCAAGGGACCATTTGATGAACTGGCTTGAAAATCTGCGTCGCAGCTTCCTTGACTGGAATGCGATGGCCGAAGTTCTGCCGACCATGATCACGGTCGGCCTGAAGAACACATTGATCCTGGCCGCAGCTTCGACCGTGCTTGGCGTCGTCATTGGCATGGTGCTTGCCATCATGGGCATCTCTCGCTCACCTTGGCTGCGCGTTCCCGCCCGCGTCTATACGGATGTCTTCCGCGGTCTGCCGGCCATCGTCACCATTCTTCTGATTGGCCAGGGCTTTGCGCGTATAGGACGCGAACTCTTCGGCCCGTCGCCCTACCCCCTTGGCATCCTGGCGCTCAGTCTGATTGCCGGTGCCTATATCGGCGAAATCTTCCGCTCAGGCATTCAGAGTGTCGATCGCGGCCAGATGGAGGCGTGTCGGGCGCTGAGTATGAGTTACGGTCAGGGCATGCGGCTGATTGTCGTGCCCCAAGGCGTGCGCCGCGTGTTGCCGGCGCTTGTCAACCAGTTCATCGGCAATGTGAAGGATTCGAGTCTTGTCTACTTCCTCGGCCTGCTTGCATCGGAGCGCGAGATTTTTCGCGTGGGGCAGGACCAGGCGGTCGTAACCGGTAATCTTTCGCCGCTGCTGCTCGCAGGCATTTTCTATCTCATCGTCACCGTGCCGCTGACCCATGTCGTCAACGCGATCGACAATCGCTTGAGACTTGGCAAGCAGCGCCCTGCGATCATCACCAGTGGGCTGGAGGAGATCAACGAACTCGACGGCACTGGCAGCATATCTCAACCTAAATTCAAGGGTGGCAGCCTCGATGTGTGCCGGCTCGGCATGGCCTATGGCGAACTCGATGTGCTGAAGGGCGTCGATTTTACGGTGAAAGCTGGTAGCGTCACCTGTATCATTGGTCCGTCCGGCTCGGGCAAATCCACTCTCTTGCGCTGCCTCAACCGATTGGTCGAGCCGAAGAGCGGGGATATCCTTGTCGACGGGCAAAGCATTCTCGCCATGAAACCGGAGCGGTTGCGCCGGCGTGTCGGCATGGTCTTCCAGCACTTCAACCTCTTCCCCGATCACACGGCGCTCGAAAACGTCATGCTGTCGCTGACGAAGATCAAGGGCCTGCCGAAGGCTGAAGCCGAACGCATTGCCAAGGCGCGGCTTGCTGATGTCGGCCTTGCAAGCCGCCAGCATCACCGTCCCGGCGGTCTTTCGGGTGGTCAACAGCAGCGTGTTGCGATCGCCCGCGCGTTGGCGATGGAGCCTGAGGTCATCCTGTTCGACGAGGTGACAAGCGCGCTCGATCCCGAGCTGGTCAAGGGTGTGCTCAACCTTATGGCCGATCTTGGAAAGCAGGGAATGACCATGGTCGTCGTCACCCACGAGATGGGCTTTGCCCGTCGGGCCGCCGATCAGGTCGTGTTCATGGACGAGGGCCGCGTGGTCGAGGCGGGGACGCCCGAGGCGATCTTCGACAATCCCGAAAGCCCGCGCCTCCAGCGCTTCCTCGCGGAAGTGCTCTGACGACCAGGCGCATGGAGATGACAATGATACTTGCCTCAACCGTTTCAACGGGGAACCGCTCTTGTCAGGGCTGGATGATGCCATCGCCAACATGAAAGGCGATTGACGTTCTCATTCGCTCAGCGACGACCGGCGGCTGGGAAGCCTTCTGATCTCTCTCCCGATCATTACGCACAACCATTGAAAGACACGAAAATGAACGACAACATCATCAGCTCAACGGCCATCATCGGAGCCGGCATCTTCGGCGTTTCCACCGGTCTGCAACTGGCCCGGCGCGGCATCCGGGTGACCATCATCAATGACGGTCCGCCGGCCAACGGTGCTTCGGGCCGTTCGCTCTCCTGGCTCAATTCTGCGCGCATGCGTTCCAGACCCTATCATTTGCTGCGCATGGCAGGGATCGACCGTTATCGCACGCTGGCTGCACGTAACCCCGATGCGGACTGGCTGCGCTTCGAGGGTGGCTTGACCTGGGACGCCGAGGGCGAGGGGAACGAGATCGTTCGCGCCTTCGACTACGAGACCTCGATTGGCTATGACGCTCGGCATCTTTCGGCCGACCAGATCGCGAGTGTGACCCCGGGCGTTGATGCCAGGTCCGTCACGTCGCCGGGCGCCATTTTCAATCCAGGGGAGGGTTGGGTCGATTTGCCGCGATTGATCGGCCATTTGCTAGAGGAGTTTCTTACGCTGGGCGGCGTGCTCATTACGGATCAGGGCAAAGCCAGGGTCGTGATTGAGGGCGGGCGGGCCATCGGGGTCGAAACGACATCCGGTACCCGTTTCAAGGCGGATTCCGTCCTTCTTGCCACTGGCCCTGCAGTACCGGAAATGGCGGCCCACTCTGGGCAGACGATTGGCGATGGGACGCCGATTGCACTTCTGGTGCAGACCAAACGGCTTGACCATCCCCTCAAGGCCGTCTTGAACACGCCGCGTGTCGCGGTGCGTCCGGCGCCATACGGAACCCTTTCGCTCGATGCCGACTGGGCGGCAGATCAAGGCGTGAAGATCAATCCGGATGGCAGCTATGAAATCGACCACTCGGTCGTTGCGGCTTTGCTTGAAGAAGCGTCGAAGGTACTGGAGGGCAATCCAAAACTCGAGGTTGCTTCCGTCGGCGTCGGCGGCAAGCCAATCCCCGCCGATGGAGAACCGGTCCTCGGTGCATTCAAAGCCATTGCAGGCTACCATGTTGCCTTCAGTCATAGTGGCGCAACGCTCGGCCTCATCGTAGGCGAGCTGCAAGCTTTCGAAATCGCCACTGGGAGAGAGCATCCTATGCTTGCTTCGTTCCGACCTGAACGGTTTGCTGCGCATTAGTTGGGCGCGCGTGGTTTTTGCATTTGGTCCCGCCACGAGATACAGCGGGACCCTCAGCGCAATTGTCGCGCCAAGGTGAACGGCGGGGTGATTCCATTGATTTGATACAGTGCCGAGCCGCAGTCCGCTGGCTGGGACAGTTTGCGTTTCCTCCGCGGCGTGGCAGCGTCAAGGCATTGAACAACGAGGCGGTCCTCGCTGCTTCGAGCCGTTATGCCGAGTGGTAGCGTGGAAGGGCTTCGGACAGCCCGCGGAAACCTTTGCCGGATTTCGGCCTCAATCGAGATCGAAGAAGCAAGTTGAGAGTTGAAATCGCAAGGACGCGGACGTGCGCATACTCCTGGTCGAAGATGATTACATTCTCGGCTCCTCGCTGAAACGTGCATTCGAGAAACACGCTTATGGCGTAGATTGGTTCCGCGATGCCGAGACGGCGCTTGATGCGCTGCGCGACAGCCAATTTGGATGCGTGATCCTCGATGTCAATCTTCCCAAGGCAAGCGGCTTCGAGGTGGTCCGTTCGCTGAGGAGCGGAGGCAATGACGTCCCGATCCTGATGCTGACCGCGCTCGACAGCGTGCGCGATCGCGTCAACGGCCTGGACGAGGGTGCGGATGATTACCTCGTCAAGCCCTTTGACCTTGACGAACTGCTCGCCCGACTGCGTGCGCTGATCCGGCGGCGGCAGGGCCGCACCGAAACCATCATTCGATGCGCCGACGTTGAGCTCGACCCTTCGGCGATGGTGGCGCGTCGAAATGGCGTACAGCTTCACATCCCCGCCAAGGAGTTCCATCTGTTGCGGCTCTTGATGGAGCGGAGCGGACGTTACGTCACGAAGAACGATATCGAATATGCGCTCTACGACACGGATGTTTCGGTCGAGAGCAACACGATCGAAGTGACTGTCTATAATCTGCGCAAGAAGCTCGGTACCGATTTCATCCGATCGATCCGCGGCGTCGGCTACATGGTCGAGCGCCAGCAGTGACACTCAGCCAACGCCTTTTCCTCCGCATTCTCCCGACCCTGATCATCACGATCGCCATCGTTGGCATCTTCGCCTATCGCAGTGCTACGCGCGAGATCGACAATATCTACGATGCGCAGTTGATCAATGACGCCAATGTACTCTGGTCGTTGATGAAGCATCCCCTCACAAGATTGACGGCAAGACCGACGGTGCAAGTTCCGGATCTTGATTTCAATATGGACAACCAGCTTGCCCTCAACGAGGACGCGGACGACTATGCCGACGCCCATTCGTTTCGCGCCTGGAAGGGGCCGGCGCTGGCCTTTGCCAGCAGCAACGCCTTTCCAGACGAGGTCAAGCGCTTCTCTGCCGGTTTCTCCGATGTGACCTATAAGAACGAGCTCTGGCGGATCTACTCTCTGCCGATCCCGAATAGTGACGTGACCATTGAGGTCGCCGAAAAGATCATCCTTCGGGAAGGCCTCGTCGATAACATCCTTCTCAATCTCGCCTTTCCGCTGCTCATCCTTGTGCCCGTCAGTGCCATCATCATCTGGCTTGCCATCAATAACGGGCTCGCGAATGTCCGGGGGCTGGTCTCGCAGATCCGGGCCCGCACGCCGGATGATCTGTCGATGATTGCGACGGGAAGATTGCCGCGGGATCTGACGCCGCTTGTCCACTCGCTCAACAACCTTTTGAGAAAGCTAGGCCACTCGCTGACGATGGAGCGGCGCTTTTCCGATCTTGCCGCCCATCAACTGCGAACACCGCAGGCCGGCATCAAACTGCTTCTGCAAATGTTCCATCGTGCCGATTCCGACGAGGAGCGCACCGCCCTGCTGAAGGACCTTGTTGTCAGCAACGAGCGTGCCATGCATCTCATAGAACAGCTGTTGCGGCTTGCACGCGTCAGCCATCAGCCGCTGCAGCTGGAGGCGCTGCCGCTGCGCCAGATCGCGGCGGCAGCCCTGGCGGATTTTGGGGTCATACTCAATCGCCGCGGTTTCTATGCCGGGCTCGTCGGAACGCAAGACCCGCAGGTCCTGACCGACCGCGCCCTCCTGCGTGTCATGATCGATAATCTCCTCGACAATGCGATCAAATATTCGCCTGCCGGCGGTCGGATCGAGGTACGCATCGAACCCAGCTCGCGCGGCTTTCGCCTCTCCATTGAAGACAGCGGCCCCGGTATCCCACCCGAGCAGCGGGAGGCCGCATTTCAGCGATTCAACCGCCTTGACGCGCGAGCCGGAGAGGGCGCGGGATTGGGATTGCCGATCGTCGCCGATATCGGCAACCGTCTCGATATTGGGATCAGCCTCAGCACGCCTGCCTGGGGATCCGGCCTGAAGGTGGATCTCGATATTCCTGCCGCGTAAGCGGTCAATTCAGTTTCGCTTCACATTCGCCTCATCTCGCCTTCAGTTCGCGACGCTAAATGCTTCGTCACATTGAAGGAGCATGCGATGCAGGTGTTTTGCGATTTCGACGGAACCATATCGAAAGAAGACGTGACCGATCTGGTTCTGGACCGTTTCGCGCGTCCAGAGTGGCGCGAGATCGAAGATCAGTGGACCGACGGCAGGATCACAGCCGCCCAATGCATGCGCCGCCAGATCCAGCTGCTTCAGGCAAAACACGAAGACATCGACGCATTCCTGGACACGATCGAAATCGACAGCGCCTTCGGGGCTTTCAAGGCATTCTGTGAAAAGAACGGGCTAGGCCTCATCATCGTCAGCGACGGTGTCGATCATTTTATCAGACGGGTCCTTGCCAGGCATGGTCTTGAAGACATTCAGATCATCGCAAACAAGCTGATTTCTCGCCCGCACGCTTGTACTATGCCCGATTTTGATCTTGGCTTTCCGTTCAGGAGCGCAGCCTGCGCTGCCGGCGCCGGCGTGTGCAAATGCGCCCAGGTGAGGCCATCCGCCAACCATATCTATATCGGCGACGGCCGCAGCGACTTCTGCGTCTCCCACGCGGCGCTGCTTGTCTTCGCCAAGGCCAAGCTTGCGGATTACTGCCGCACGAATTGCCTTCCTTTCATCCCCTATAGCGGTTTCGCCGAAATCCAGGCGAGTGTCGCAGCCATCCTTTCCAGCCCGTCACGGCAGCCTGTTGTGCTGCCCGTGGTAAAAACTGCGTGAGAAGAGGACTTCATGCGTTCCAACCTGAAACTTGCTGCAAGCATGCACCCCATCGCTTCCGAAGACGAGCTGCGACGGCTCGAAGAGACCTATTGCTCCCATGGCGATACGGTTCACTATTCGCAGAAGCCGAAATTCTTCGAAAGCTGCGATGGTTCATTCGTCTTTGACGCAGCCGAGACACCATTTCTCGATCTCCAGATGTGGTATTCCGCCGTCAATTTCGGTTATCGCAACGAGCGTTTGAACAATGCCGCGCATCGGCAGCTGGATCGATTGCCGCAGGTCGCTTCGCAATATCTTCATCGCGAAAAGGTCGAACTCGCAACGCTTATCGCCCGGGATGCCGAACATAAATTCGGTTCGAAAGGTCGCGTTCACTTCAATGTCGGCGGCTCGCAGGCCGTCGAGGATTCCTTGAAGCTCGTTCGCAACTATACCGGCGGCAAGAGCCTGATGTTCGCCTTCGAGGGCGGATACCATGGGCGAACGCTCGGTGCGACGTCGATCACCTCGAGCTACCGCTATCGCCGGCGTTACGGCCATTTCGGCGAGCGTGCCCAGTTCATCGAATTCCCCTATCACTTTCGCGGGCCGAAGGGCATGTCGAAGGAAGAATACGGGCACTATTGCGTCCAGAAATTCGCGCGGCTGTTTGAAAGTGAGTACAACGGCGTCTGGGACCCGAAGGCCGGAAAATCGGAATATGCCGCCTTCTACATCGAACCCATCCAAGGCACTGGCGGCTATGTCATTCCGCCGATGAATTTCTTCAAGGAGCTCAAGAAGGTCCTCGACGATCACGGCATCCTGCTTGTCGTCGACGAGATCCAGATGGGCGTCTATCGGACCGGAAAGCTCTGGTCGATCGAACATTTCGGCGTCTCGCCAGATGTACTTGTCTTCGGCAAGGCGATCACCAATGGTCTCAATCCGCTCTCGGGCATCTGGGCCAAAGAAGAGATGATCAACCCGACGATCTTCCCGCCAGGCTCCACGCATTCGACCTTTGCCAGCAACCCGATGGGCACGGCCGTCGCTCTCGAAACGCTGAGGATGGTGTCTGAAACCGACTTCGGCGCGAGTGTGATGGAAAGAGGCGCACTCTTCCTAGAAGGCCTGAAGGAGCTACAGTCGCGGCATCCTATCGTCGGCGATGTCGACGGCCTCGGCCTTGCACTTCGGATGGAAATCTGCGGGCCTGACGGGTTCACTCCCGACAAGGCGACGCTCGACTGGATGTCCGACGAAGGCATGAAGGGGGATCTTGCGGTCGATGGCAGGAAATATGGATTGGTGCTCGACGTCGGCGGATACCACAAGAACGTCATCACCCTTGCACCGAACCTGATGATCAGCCGCGAGGAGATCGAGCTTGCTATCTTGCTGCTCGACCAGCTTCTGACGCGGGCCGAGCGGAGATAGGACCTTGCAGCTCCTCCTTCTCCATCTTGATGATGCGTTGGAGTTGCAGCCCGACTTCGTGCATTCCTGCCGGATGGCAGGGGCGCGCGAAGTCGAGGCCAAGGATAGCGGCCGCGCCATCAGGCTGTGGGGGCGCCGGCCGGACCTTGATACCGTCTGGCGCAACCTGGCGAAGGCCCGGCCCTCAACCGGTGAAGGCGCCCGCCTTTGTTTCATGGGATCGGGCGACTTCCACCATGTGACGGCTCTTCTTCTGTCGCAGGCCCTCGAGAATAGCCGCAAAGCCGTCACCGTCATCCATATCGACAATCACCCCGATTGGGTGCATTTCGATCCCGGCATGCATTGCGGTTCGTGGGTCAACAAGGCGCTCGAACAGCCCCTGGTCAAAAAGGTGATAACCCTCGGCGTTTGCAGCCGCGACCTCAGGTCACCGGAGCGCAAGGGCGCCAATCTGGTGCCGCTATCCGAAGGCCGCCTTGAACTTTATCCCTATAAGCACCCGCCGAGCAAAGTGAAATCGCACTACGGTTCCGGCCCGAGTTTCAGCCAGATCGACGGAGCCCTGCACTGGCAATCGATATCGGAACTCGGCGAGAGCAATTTCCTCGACCGGCTTCTCGGCCGCATCCAAACCGAAGCGGTCTACGTCACGATCGACAAGGACGCTCTCTCCGACGCCGATGCTGTGACCAACTGGGATCAGGGCCGTATGCGGCTACCCTATGTCCTTTGGCTGCTCAGCGAAATCGGTGAACGGTACCATGTCATCGGAGCGGACGTGACCGGCGATTATTCGACGCCGTATTACGGCGGCGATCTCTACACGCGGACGATCAAGAAGGCAGAGGTGCTGATCGACCAGCCCTTCCGTCATCACGACATGAAGGCTGCCCGCAACATCAACAGTGCGGCAAACCACGCGCTACTCGAAGTCCTGTCGGAGTTCATGGCATGACGACGGGACTTACAGCATGGACGTTCGCCATCATTGCCTTTTGCGTTCTTGCCGAAACCGGCCGTGAGCTTTGCTTCAAGCACGGCGCTGCAAGCGCGCTACTCGAAACCCTGCAGAAACCGGTCATCTGGCTCGGGATCGTGTTCTGGGCGGTCGAACTGGTGATGTGGACGCGCGTGCTGGAACAGGTGGCGTTGTCGGTGGCCTTTCCACTGATGGCGCTGAGCTATGCGGCGATCGCTTTTGCAGGCGCCGCCATCTTCAAGGAAACCATCAACCTTCGCCACGCTCTCGGCATCGTCCTGGTGACGGCCGGCGTGGTCTGTGTCGGAGCGACGGGACTATGAAAATCTTCGCGCACACGAAATGGGATCTCATGCCGGTGCTTGCGGCAACAGCGCATCTGGCATTCAACATCTATCTGATTGCCGGCTTCTCAAGCCGGCCACTCTGGCTGTCGGCCGTGCTCGGCGCGGTCTATGCCGTGTCGATATCGTGGAACATCAACAGCATCTCGCACAACTTCATCCACACGCCGTATTTCAAGCCGAAGTGGATGAACTATGCATTCAGCCTGCTAGAATCCGTAGCGATCGGCTTTTCGCAGGTCTATTATCACTGGGTGCATATGCGCCATCATTCCGGCAACAGCGACCGTCCCAATGAAAACGGCGAGACGGTGGACCTCCTGTCGATCTACAAGCACGGCAAGAACGGCGAGCCGGAAAACGTCTTCTCCTACACGTTTCTCAGCTTCTTCCGCGATGATCTCGGCGACATCCATCGGGCGATTGCGAAGAAAAGGCCGTTCGATGCGAGATGGGCGCGCATTGAACTCGTATCGTTCTTCGCCTTCGTCTTCCTCGCTCTTATCTATGACTGGAGAGCGACGTTCTTTTTCCTGCCGTTTTATTATTTGGGGAACTGCCTGTCCTCCCTCAACGGCTATTATGAGCATCTGAACGGCGACCCCGATGTTCCAATCGCCTGGGGCGTCAGCAGCCATAACGGCTTCTACAACTGGCTCTGGTTCGGCAACGGCTATCACGCCGAGCATCACTACCGCCCCAAGATGCACTGGACGAAGCTCAGTACCTTTCATGAGCAGATCAAGCAGGAGCAGGAGGCGGCAGGCACGCATGTGATCAGCACCTGCCATGCGCTGGGTTTCATGGCGAAGGAGAACCGCCAGCAGGGAGAATTCCCGCATGCCGGCTGACAATCTCTCCTTCTTTCTCGAGGGCACGAACGGCAAGGGCGTCATCCTTGTTCATGGGCTGACGGGAGCGCCGGCAGAAATGCGGCTTGTGGCAAGGCAATTCCATCGCCGCGGCTTCAGCGTCTATGCTCCCCTGCTGGCCGGCCACGGCGAAAACGAAGCGACGCTCCGCCGCTCGCGCTGGGAGGACTGGCTCGACAGCGTCGAAGCCGCAGCTGGCTGGCTCAGCGAGCGCAGCGACACGGTCTTTGCCGCCGGAATTTGCGTTGGCGGCAAGCTGGCGATGATGGCAGCCGATCGTAATCCCCTGTCGATCCGCGCCGTCGCTGTGTATTCGCCCTGTTTCCACTACGATGGATGGGACGTGCCCCGCTATTATTCGCTGTTTTCGCCGCACATTCGCTGGATCTCGCTTATCCCATTCATCGACCGGCTGAATTTTCGGGAGACGACTTCCCTCGGCATCAAGGACGAGCGCATGCGCCGCATGGTGGCCGGCATGACGGGCGAGGGCATGCTCGAAACCTTTCCGGGCCGTGGCCTGATCGAAATGCATGAGCTTGGCCGGACGTTGAAAGCCCGGCTTCCCGAGATCAAGACACCGACCTTGATCCTACATTCGCGCGAAGACGATCTCAGTGGCCCCTCGCATGCCCAGTATATCGCATCGCATATCGGCGGCCGCCGGGAACTGCGCTGGCTCGACGACAGCTATCACATGATCCATCTCGATCGGCAGCACAGGCGGGTAGCTGACATGACGGCGGAATTCTTCGAGGCAGAATATGCAGCAGCAAGCGCTTAAAGTACGGTCACCTGAAACGCAGGTCTCACGCGATCCGACATCGGCTGCCGCGATGATCCTCCCGAGCATCCGCATGCTTGACCGCGATGCCTGGAACGCCTGCTTCCCCGGGGAGATCGAGACCTACGACTATCTGCTTGCGGTCGAGGAAGCCGGTATCGACGGCTTCGAGTGGCGCTACGCGATCATGCGAGAAGGCGACGATATTGTCGCCGCCATGCCGGCATTCCTTTGCCGCTATGCCCTTGAGACGACCCTGGAAGCTGGCCGCTTCCGCAGAACGGTGGAAGGCATCCGCCGCATCTTCAGCGGGTTCCTGACGCTCCGTCTCGCCTGCCTTGGCTCGCCCTGCACGGAGACTGCCTCCATCGGCTTTCATCCCGATATTGCCCAGGCCCGCCGGCCAGCGCTTTTTGCCGAACTCCTCGACGCTTTCGAGGCGCATGCGCGCCTGGAAGGCTGCTCGCTGACGGCGCTGAAGGATCTGCCCTATCCCATTCCGTCAGGCGTCGAACCGGTCTTGTCGGTGAGAGGTTACGCTGAGATCGGCGGACTGCCGACAGCATGGACGGACATCAGGTTCGGCACGATCGAAGCCTATTTTGCCACGCTGTCTACGGCGACCCGCAAGGATATGCGTCGGAAACTGCGGAGCCGGCAGGAGGTTCGGGTCGAATACCGCACGGAATTCGGTGATCTCCTGCCGCGCGTCATGCAGCTCTATCGTGAGACGCGCGAGCGGAGCGGATTACAGTTCGAAGAACTGACGCCGGCCTATTTCGAAGGGGTGCTGAAAGGCATGCCGGGCCGATCTTTCTGCGCAATGTATTTCGTGGGCGACGAACTGCTTGCTGCCAATCTGCTGATCCACGACGAGGACAGATTGGTCGACAAGTTCTTCTGCATGGACGGTCAGAAGGGCAGATCCTACAATCTCTATTATCTCAGCTGGTGCGCCAATATCGAATATTGCCTGAGCCATAGCATGGGCCGCTATCAGAGCGGGCAGGCCTACTATCGCAACAAGGTTCGGCTTGGAAGCTGCTTGACGGCAAATGCGATGTATTTCCGCCATTCCAATTCGCTGCTGCAATTCATCCTCAAGACGATCTCACCGCTTTTTGCCGCAGACGATGGTGGCGAGGTGCAAGGGTGAGAACGATGCGCCCGATCTGGCTGATGGTGCCGCTCCTGAACACGGCGCAACAAATATTGCTGAAGCAGAGCGCGGTCGATGCGAGCAGGGCGGGCGGAGCTTGGCTGGTCGATATTCTGTCGTCACACTGGTTCCTGGCGGCGATTGTCGCAGAGATCGTCTGCTTTGCCATCTGGATGAGCGTGCTCTCCGAGCTCGATCTCAGCAAGGCATTCCCGCTCTCGGCCATCAGCTATGTTCTCATCATGGGCGTTGCCTGGATCGTCTTTGGCGAGCCATTGCCGCTGCTTCGGCTCGCAGGCAGCCTTCTGATCCTGGCCGGCGTCTGGCTGATCGCAACGGCGTCGAGACCTGCCGGCTGACCGGTTGAACTGCGGATTTCAGAAACTGACGCTGAACGCCTTGGCGAGCGAGATGCCGATTACATTCTGGTTCTCGCTGCCGAGCTTCGATGTGATCGGGCTGTCGGCAGCATCTCCGGTCAGGCGATCGAAGCGATCATAAACCTGCAGCGTTAAAGTCGGGGTGACATCATAGGCGGCGGAGACCGTAAAGCCTACTGACTTCAAGCCGCTCTTTGCATCGAAGGCGGGTAGGGCGCCATTCTGCAATGCTTCACTTGACGAAATACCGAAATACTCTCGCATATAAGCGCCGTTGCCGAACGAGGCGCGGGGGCCTGCAGAGAGCAGCCATCTGTCACCGAGCCGCTGGAACCAATCGGCGCCGATATCGATGACGAGACCGCTGCCGTTCGATACGGCCTGCCGGATTTCGGAGCGGAATCGAAGCTGATTGGGGATCGCCCAATATTGTGCAAAAACACCGGCATCGATGTCCCAATCCACCGAGTGGATGCCTTTCAAGCGGCTATCATCGGATTGCGAACGGCTGTCGCGAATGCCGACGACCGGACCCGCTTCGAAGCCGCCGAAGTCAATAAGGCCATAATCGATATTGTCGTCCGGCGCGCTGTGCTCATCCGGTTCGTCGAAACGCCTGATATCGAAAGAGGGCAAGGCGCTGAAGCCATCATGCTTCGATCCCGGAAACTTCGGGCCGTACTCGACACTTGCACCCAATGTCACGATCCAGGTGCCGGAATCGGGCTGGCTGGGCGCGTTTCCGCTCTCAGCGGCACCCGCCAGTGACGCGGTCAACAGCACCCCCAAGGCGACAGAAAAAAGCGTAAACCTCTTGGCTCTCATTCTCAACGAGATTGCTCTCCGGATAAAGCATCGCCCCTAGGCGCCGCGATGCAGCCGAAAAATGGCCGGCAAGGCGAGGCTAGTCAATAGGTCACCTGCGCGAGGGGCATGCCGGGGTAGTGATCCCTGCGTGACCATCGTTCCATCGGTGGCCATTGAGACGATGCGGACTGTTTCGAAATTGCCGATCATATCCGACATCCGCTTTCCTCGATTTGTTTGACATTCCTCCAAACCTTACATCGCGCTGGCTCGCCTCAACCCGAACGGGGTTTGACCGATCTCGCGTCGCATCCAATGGGCGAGGTGGGATTGATGTGCAAAGCCTGTTCGATGGGCAATCTCGCTGATGCTGAGGTCTGTCGAGACCAACAACGCACGAGCCTTTTCTATTCGACGACGCAGCACATAGCGATGCACTGTCAAACCGGTTGCGGCCTTGAACCAGGTACGTAGGTGCGAATTGCTGACACCCGCGACTCTGCTCAGAGTGTCGAGGCTCAAGCTGGTTTGAATCTGTTCCTCGATGAAGTCCATCACCCGCTTTAACTGAGCATCAGACAGCCGACGCGCCATGGCGGGAGTCGAGCATTCAAGGCCCAATAGGCGCACTGCTATCGCGATGCCAATGCTCTCCGCGTACAATACTCCGCTTGGCGAACCAGCTTCGTAATCTGCCTGGATTGCGCGTGTCAGGTGCTCGATCTGCTCGTCTCGGAGGAGGTGGCGCGTCTGGAGCCGACCGGATCCTTGTACACCAGCACTGTCAGCGACGTCCTGGAGGAGCGATTTGGGAAGGCTCAGTACGATCGTGTCGAAAGCGGACTCAGCATCGAATCCGCCAAGCTCTCCCGCAGCCAGCACATCTATGTCCCCTGCACGACGCACGAAGTGTTTACCCACCTGACCACAATACGAGCGTGTCGCGGTGCTCGCGTGGACGACAACGCGGTGCCGATCCGCCTCCGGAAGAAGAAAGCTTCCGGCCCCAATCTTGAGAGACGCGATCGATACGCTACCCGACCGATACGCGTTGGAATGCAGGTTCACGGTGCCCTCCATGATTGGCGGAACGTGCTCAAAATTTGGCGATTACAGCGCGATTTTCAATCGGCTCTTTTGCAAACTGTGTTCATCGCAATGGTGAGCAGAGGTTGATATGAGCGCTTATGTTGTTGTTGGAGCCGGTCCGGTTGGAGTTGAAACGGCGAGGCTACTTGGTGATGCAGGTCATGATGTTATTATCACAAGCCGAGGCGTCAATTCGGAGAATCGGACAAACGTAAGGAGTGTCCGGGCGGACGCTACCGACCCGGAAGCTTTCACGCAGATATGTAAGGGGGCAGATGCGATCTTCATGTGCGCGATGGCGGCATATGATCGCTGGCCGACGGATTTTTTCCTGATCGTGGATGGCGTCACTCGCACCGCTGAGAATGTCGGCGCAAAATTGATTATCCTCGGAAATCTTTATGGCTACGGGTCGAATCCTGAGGGACTGCTCAGACCCGACCAACCGCTCGACCCCAGCTCTCGCAAGGGCACTGTGCGTACCATCATGTGGCAGCGAGCATTACGGGCCAGTGTTCCCGCCATTGAGGTCCGGGCGAGCGATTACCTCGGTCAGGGGGCAGTCACATATTTCTCGCTATTGGCGCTGCCGTCACTTCTGGCGTCGAAGCCCGTCACATTCCTAGGCGACCTGGACGCGAAGCATGCCTGGTCATTCACCAAGGACGTAGCACGCACGTTGGTGGCCGCTGCAGGATATGCGGGCGCATGGGATCGCGCGTTCCATGTTCCTTCACAACATATCTCGCCGCGCGAGTTGATCCTGAGAGCCGCGGCTTTCCTCGGTCAAGAGCCGCCCGCTCTCGGAACGTACTCATACGCGCAGATGGAAGAGTTTGGCATGCACGAGCTTGTGGAGATGAGTTATCTCTTCGAAAGGCCGCTGCTGCTAGATGCCTCGGACACAGAGTCTCTCCTCGGCGTGAAAGCGCAGGAGATTGACGTGATGATCGCGGATACGATTGAGGAGCGCCGAAGATAGCTTTCCTTCATTCGCAATTCCTTCCGAGAAAACCGTGGGATTGATATCTGCATCGTCGCCGCTCGCTTCGCTAGTTCCCATGAGGCGGGCGGCTTTGTTATAGGCGCTCTTCTGCGATGCTCTGCGCCAATTTAAGACTTGCGAGCAGAACGTTTGCGGCTCAGAAATGATGCCGACGTTACCGTCGACCCAGCTCATCGCGAAGTCGCTACCAATCCAACCGAATTGCAATTTTGCCGACGGGGCCGTGGGACTGCGCATGATACGCTTCCGCCACTTCTCCGATCCCGAACGTCTTGGCGAGGACGGGTTCGATCCGCGATGCCCGTATCGCCTGCATGGCCTTGGCAAAATCTTCGACAGAGCCCGTATTGTTGCCCTGTACCCTGAGCCCTTTAACGATGATGGGCATCAGGTCGATTTCCAAAGCGGTGCCGGTGACGAATCCAATTGTAAAGACGACCCCTCCATAGCGCGCCGCGGACAGAGATCGGGGGAAGGTTGCCGTTCCCACGGTATCGAGGACGAGGTCTGCGCCAAGACCGTTCGTCAACGCGACGACGTCCTGATCCCAATTGGGGGAGGCCGTGTAATTGATTGTTTCGTCGGCGCCGATTTCGCGTGCAAACGCAAGCTTTGCATCGGATGAGGACGTCACGATCACGCGGGCGCCTCGAGCCTTGGCAAGTTGAAGAGCAATCATGGAGACGCCACCGGTTCCCAGAAGCGCAACGTTTGAGCCCGGAACGATATTGGCGCAGGAAAGAGCGTTCCAGGCGGTTGTTGCCGCGATTGGCAGTGCTGCTCCTTGCTCCCACGAGAGGTGGTCAGCGAGTTTAACGACTGACTGGGCATCTACTGTCGCGATCTCCATCAAGGATCCAGGAAGCGTAACGCCGCGGGTGATACCAGCCTTTTCCACTGATCCTCGGCCAGAGAGCCACGTCGCTTTGGGATGTAGTGCCACCCGGTCACCGAGAGCGACGCCGGTGGTGCCGTCACCGATCGCGATAATTTCGCCGACGCCATCCGCCACAGGCACCAGCGGATAGACAATGCCAGGATATTGCCCGAACGCGACGGCAAGGTCGAGGAAATTGAGGCTCGCTGCGTGCATGCGGACGAGCACTTGCCCATGGCTGGGCGGTGGCGGATCGGGAAGGTCTATTCTTTTCAACTGGTCCAACGACGGGCCGCCGAGTGATATTGCTAACATCGTAGTTTGCCTCGTTTGAGTTTCAGCAGGGACGATTATGATGCTGCAAGAAAGAACTGGAATATGGATAATCAACAGGTTATAACTGCAAAATATGCAGCAATCTCTCCATCTCCCTGATATCGAATGTCTGACTGCGTTTGTGGCCGTAGCAGAGGCCGGATCGTTTAACGCGGCGGGACAGCGGCTGCACCGGGATGCAACAGTAGTGTCCCGACGGGTAAACTCACTTGAGGAGATCCTTGGTGTGAGGCTTCTGGAGCGTTCGACACGTCGGACGGCGCTTACGGAGGCAGGGGAGGCCTATCTTCACAGGGTTCGCCCGCTGCTACAGGAACTGATTGCTGCGGGCCAAGAAACCGAGCGATTTTCGGACGGTGAACCGCGCGGGAGGCTCAGGCTGGCTTTGCCTGGCAGCTTTGGCCGAATGTGGTTGATGTCCCTTCTTGTCGAGTTTCGCGAGACGTTTGCGGCGGTGTCACTCGACGTTTCTTTCTCAAATCGCTTCGTGGATTTGATCGGTGAAAACTTCGATCTCGCAATTCGTCTGGGCGTTTTGCCGGACTCGCGGTTGGTGAGCCGTAAGCTTGCCGATCGGAAGCGAATGATTGTCGCTTCACCGGGCTATCTCTCCAAGCGAGGCACGCCGGCGACGCCACAGGATATTTTGGCGCACGATTGCCTGATCTTCACGGGAAAGGCCAATCCCACCGCCTGGGAATTTACAGCGCCGCGGGGAGGTCAGCTTTCCATCCCGGTCACCGGCCGCTTCGCGTCGGATGATGCGGAAGCGCTGGTGCACGCCGCGGTCGCAGGACATGGTTTGCTCTATGCGACGGACTGGCTCGTCGGCCGCGAGCTTGCCGATGGTCGTCTGGTCGGCATCCTGGATCGATTCCCAATCCCCGACGAGGGTGGCATCTACGTCGTTCATCCATCCACGCAGCACATCCCAAACAAGACGCGCGCCTTCGCTGACTGGATCACTCAGCGATTTTCGCAGCCCCTTTCTTGGCAGTTGCGACAAACGTCGTGACGCCGCCGCCGTCTCAGCCGCTCAGGCGGCAACGATCTTCTTCAGCTCAAGGTAGGGCTCGCCGAATCCAACATAGGATCAGAGGCTCTGGGCCAACATGACAAAATACAAAGCTGCAAGTTGCTAAATTGTGTCATTTTCGCATCACTTTCCATAAGGTTGTAAAAAACCGGTTGGCAATGGCGAATTGGTTCGGTACAAAACGCTGACCGCTTCAGATCGAACATAAGGGAGGCGTTGCATGAGACCAGCAATCATCGAAACCTTCCTGTGTGGAATGTCCCGACACTAGGTCATTTCCATTCGTGGTCCGCCTTGAGCGCGCGACACGCGGTTTATCTCCCTTCATAGCCTGATTGATCTGACGGGATTACTTCGTCTCCCGCACGGGCTGTGCCTTTTAGCTCTCGATTTTGAGGACCGGTTACCGAGATACGGACCGGGCTGGTTAAAATGACTCGCAAGAAGCTCGATTTTCGCGCCGATGCCTATCGCCACGTGCTCGGCTTTGTTTTCCATCATTGGACCCATCGGCCTTTGTTGGTCGGCGGCATCATCGTGCTGGTGATCCTAAGCACGTTGGCCGAAGTCATGGTGCCGATGTTTTCGGGTAAAATCGTCGATGCCATTGCAGGCGGCAATGGGGCTGATGGTGCTTTGCGCGCCTTTGTCATCGTCGTGGCCCTGGCCCTGACCAGCGTGGCACTGCGCTGGTTCATCTTCAATGGCATTATCCGGCTGACGCTGCGCACCATGGCAGATGTGGTCAATAGCGGCTTTCAAAAGGTGCAGCGTTTCTCAACCGACTGGCACGCCAACAGCTTTGCCGGTTCGACGGTGCGCAAGATCACCCGCGGCATGTGGGCGCTCGACTCGCTCAATGACTTGCTGCTGGTAGCCTTGTTGCCGTCCATCGTCATGCTGGTCGGCGCCAGCATCGTGCTCGGAAGCTACTGGCCGATCATGGGCTTGGTCGTGAGTGCGGGGTCGCTCATCTATATTGGTGTGACTGTGGCGCTTTCCATGGGCTTCGTGTCGCCGGCGGCAAGGCTTGCCAATGCTTGGGACACCAAGCTTGGTGGTGCGCTGGCGGATGCCATCAGTTGCAACTCAGTAGTCAAGGCCTTCGGCGCCGAGAGCCGCGAAGAGACGCTACTGGTCCGCGTGCTCGCCAAATGGGACAGCCGCACGCGGCGAACATGGAAGCGCGGAACATCGAGCGGCACGATCCAGGGCTTCATGATGGTTTCCATGCAGGCCGGTATTTTGGGAACGGGCTTGGTTATGTGGCAGCAGGGGCTGGCGACACCTGGCGACATTACCTTCGTGCTGGCAATGTTCTTCGTCCTGCAGGGCTATCTGCGCGATGTAGGCCAGCACATCCGTAATCTGCAGCGGGCCGTCAACGACATGGAAGAATTGGTGCTGCTCGACAAGCTGCCGCTGGGCATCGAGGACAAACCGCGCGCCGCGCCGATCAAGATTGGCAGGGGTGAGATTGTCTTCGACCGAGTAACCTTCCAATACGGCGCTCATCCCAACCCGCTTTATGAGGATTTTTCGGTCACCATCAAGCCGGGCGAGCGCGTGGGACTGGTGGGTCATTCGGGCTCGGGCAAAACGACCTTCGTCAAGCTCATCCAGCGTCTCTATGACGTGAAGTCGGGCTCGATCCGCATCGACGGGCAGGATATTGCCCAAGTCAAACAGTCAAGCCTGCGCGGCCAGATCGCCATCGTGCAGCAGGAGCCCATTCTGTTCCATCGCACATTGGCGGAAAACATCGCCTATGGTCGGCCGAACGCCTCACGACGCGAAATCGAGCAGGCGGCGAAACAGGCCAATGCGCACGACTTCATCATAGACCTTCCCAAGGGTTATGAGACGTTGGTGGGGGAACGTGGCGTCAAGTTGTCGGGCGGGGAGCGGCAGCGTGTCGCCATTGCCCGGGCGTTCCTGGCTGATGCGCCCCTGTTGATTCTGGACGAGGCGACATCGAGCCTTGACAGCGAGAGTGAAGTGCAGATCCAACAGGCCATGGAACGTCTGATGGACGGTCGCACGACGCTTGTCATCGCGCACCGGCTGTCCACGGTGCGAGCGCTGGACCGACTGCTGGTCTTCGACAAAGGAAAGATTGTTGAAGAGGGCGACCACCAGGCGCTGATCCGGTTCAATGAAGGCATCTATCGCCGGCTGTTCGAGCGGCAGGCGCTGGAGTTGACCAAGGGTTTGGTGGCCTCATGACCGCGGTGAGCAACCGGCGGAAACGCGAAGCATTCATCTCGCTTGCGTCGATGATCCCGGCATAATCTGCCGGGGTCTGGTATCCAGCGATGACGGTGCCGTCGAATATGAGGTCGCGACTTTTGGCGAGCGTTGCCTTGAGACGGACCGAGGGTCGTGGGGTAGTCGGCCCGCTAATCCACGGTGCATCAGGGTACGGGCGACGCCACTACGCCTTTTGCCTGGCGGCCACCGGCTCAATCGCACAAAATCACGGCTGCGCAGATACAAGGGACATCACACGCTTAAGGCGTCCGGTAACATGGCAACGCAGGGATCTTCCACAGTCAGCGAGATGTCATCGAATGTCCCGTAGACGACTGATCCTACTATTCTATGGACCAGATGGATTAGATGCATTCAAAGTTCTGACGTTCTATCAATTGTGAGAGGGGGGCCTTGGCGATGAAGCAGATCTACACGACTCTGGGACCGAAGCGCCGCGACGAACTCGGGATGATTCTCCCGCACGAGCATGTGTTCGTCGACCTTAGAACGCCTGATCAGCCCGGCTATGCCGAGGCGGAGACAGACGCCGTTGTGGCACTGATGGTCCCGCAGATTGAGGCGATCAAAAGACAAGGCATTACGCTGCTCGTCGAGTGTACGACGGGTGGCGTTGGAAGACGTGCTGACATAGATCTCGCTGTGTCGAAGGCAGCCGACTTTCCGATCGTCGTCCCGACCGGCAACTATCGCGAACCATGGATACCGGCTTGGATAGCCGAGGCTAGTGAGAGTGATCTTGAACAATGGATGGTAAGTGAGCTTACCGAGGGAATCGAGGACACTGGTGTGCTGGCGGGATGGATCAAGCTCAGCGCTGGCGACGATGGGATAACGCCGCTCGAAGCCCGTATCCTCCGTGCGGCGGCAAGAGCATCCGTGCGGACCAATGCGGTAATCGGCTCGCATACAATCCGGGGAAGGGTTGTGATGGAGCAGTTGGACATTCTTCAGTCAGAAGGCTGCGCCCCAGAACGCTTCATATCCATTCATACCCAGGAGGAAAGGGACTTCGGGCTTCACCGGGCATTGGTGGAGCGCGGTGCGTGGATCGAATACGACCATGTCGGAAGGGCCCCCGACGAGGAGGTGGTCGCAATGATAGTGCGTGCCCTCGAAAACGGGCTGGGCAAGCAACTGCTCATAAGCCACGATCTCGGCTGGTATGATCCAGCGCAGCCCGGTGGTGGAACCCCGAGACCTTACGCGCACCTTGTCGAGAGCCTTCTGCCGTCGCTCAGAATCGCGGGTGTGAACCAGGACACGGTCCGGCAACTTACCGAAGTCAATCCGTTCGAGGCATTTGCACGCTGAAGCAAGGCGCGATTCTCGCTTTTGGATGCCGCGGCGAGAGAGACGGCCGCGTGTCCCGTTGCGGATGAGAGCACGGGCAATCGCAATGGCCAGATTACGCTTTCCCGTTCCCGTGCCGCCGGCGATCACGGGCGTTACGGGTTGTGGTGAGAAGATGTGACAACATGTGAGCAAAATCCCTAAATTGTGGCAAGTGTTCGCCAATTTCAATGAACATATCCAGATGGCGGCTACACAGAGCCGCTTTTTAGGAAAACTACCATGTCTATGCTTCGTAAGATCGCCGCAACGGGTCTAATCTCTCTGACCCTCGCAGTTGGCTCCATCGCAACAGTAACGCCCGCACTGGCTCACAACGGGGGAGGAGGTCATGGAGGGGGAGGCCACGCGGAAGGGGGGCACATGGGAGGATTTGGTATGGGCCATTTCGACAGGGAGGGAAACCGCGGTGCGTTTTTTGCCCACGACCGCTTCGATGGACGGTTCAGGGACCGCAGTCCTATCTTCCTGGGTAGCAACGATGACTATGATCGCTGCTATTGGCAATGGAACGATGAGCGCTCCGGGCATCCAGTCAGAACCGAGGTATGCTACTAGTCGATGCGAAACATAAGGTCTTTCTGACGAGACGGTGACTGGCACGAACCAAAACCAGCAGTCGACCGAACGTGATCTTCTGGTTCAAACGCCGCCGCAGCTTTCTTCGTGCAACGCTGCGGCACCGGCGATCCCTGGAGTTTAGGCCAAGGGTATCGTCTTGAATGCAAGCGAAGCTTCGATGACTTGAAGAGCTCGACGTCCTTCGACAAGCCAGCGACGTCTGCGTCCGCAGATCCCCGAACTCAATCCATTTGCCTAGCGCGGTTCGAGTACGAGCGTGCTTTCAAGCGATATAAGACCCAATCAATGTCAACGCGAAATACCCTCAGCTCCGGACATCATGTCGTCGATATCGACGGAATTCAGCAAAGCTTTCATGTCGCGGGCCAAGGGCCGATTATACTGGTTCACCCCGGCGGCCCAGGGATCCACTGGCAATATCTTCGCATGGGTTTTTTGGAGCGTCATTTTACCATGCTGTATCTTGAACCAATCGGTACAGGTGGTTCAGGCCGGCTTGCCGAGCACCCCCATGGCTATACCGTCGAACGCTTCGCGAAACAGCTTGGCAGGTTCCTCGAGACACTCGACCTGTCCGAGGTCGTTCTTCTTGGTCATTCCCACGGAGGGTTCGTCATCCAGCAACATACGATCGAGCACCCGGATCGGGTATCGGCAATGATTTTGTACTCGTCGTCGGCTGTGACGGGGAGTGACTTCATGGCGGCGGCTGCAAACGGCGTTCAGAGCTTTGCTGATCGCTATCAGGCGGAGGGGCCAGCGGTACTCCGAGCCTGGCAGTCGGTTCCGAACATGTCGAGCGACGACGACTATACCAAGATAATGCGCGACCTGCTTCCCGCTTACTTTGCCGACGGTGTTCGTGAGAAGCTTGATCTTAAAGCGTTGCGCTCACGGGTAAAGGCGACAATTCTCATAGGTAACAACGAGCCGTTTGATGTTCGATCGAAACTTCAGGGCCTTTCCATGCCGGTGCTTGTTCTCGTCGGAGATCACGATTTTATATGCGGCCCGAAATGGGGGAAGAACCTGCATGACAGCTGTTCGAATTCGGAGCTGGTACATTTCGCCCAAAGCGGCCATTTCGCGCACTTAGAACAGCCGGAAGAATTTTTAAGCGCAGTCCTCGCATTTTTTGAAGCTCATAAGCTGGTCTCGCGATGAAGTCGTCCCTAATTCGCCGTCCCAGCGGGAGAAGATTCATTCAAAAGTAGCTCTCGGAGATTATAGGCATCGGCAGCCTCGGTTGTTTTTCGGTTTGACGATGGATCTTGCTACAGTTCTTCTTCTTCACAAGTGCTCGTTCATAGTCGGCGCGATCTGCTTCTTTTACGTCAGGTGGCGCTCCAGGGAGCCAGGCCTCGATTTTCTGGCAATCGGCGACGGCCTTCTTGCTTTTGCATCCACCCTTGCCGGAGTGGGAGAGCAGGGCATACTGCCCCATGAGGTTTGGACTTTTGGAAGCTTTTCCATCGGCGTCACAGGTTATTCACTGATGGCGATGGGACTTGTCCAGTTGAGCGGCCGCCGGCGAAAGCGTACGGACTGTCTTCTGCTCGTTGTGGCCCTGACCTTGTCGGTCGTTGTTGGCTCTATGCATTGGTACGCCGACAACCCAACGCGTGCTGCAATATTCAATGCGAACACCGCGGTTTTCCTTGGCGTCTCCTGCGCTGTCATCTTAAGGGATTTTTTCCTCGACCGCTTGCCCGCGAGATGGGGTCTGCTTGCATCACTCGCAGCTGCGATGAGCTTTTCGACGCTGGTCGCTGTCGGAATGATCTTTCCACAGTATGGGCCGGTCGAACCCCGCTATGCCTTTTTCATGCTTATCATTTGCCATTTCTCCGTCGCGCTCTTCGTGGTTGTCCTGGTCCAGGAACGAGCGGAAGCTCAGCTCAAACGTCTAGCATACACCGACGCACTGACGGGAATCCCAAATCGGCAGCACTTCCTGGCATCCCTTCCGAGCGATCTCAGGGGAGGCGACGCCTTCATCATGATAGACATCGACCACTTCAAGAGTGTCAACGACCGCTACGGCCATGAAACTGGCGATGTGGTTCTTGTCGGTGTAGCGCAAGCCATCTCCACGACCGCTGGACGCAAGGTCACGCTCGGCCGTCTTGGTGGCGAGGAGTTTGCGCTGTTTCTGCGTGATCAAACCGAAGAAACTGCTGTTGCCAAGGCGGATCAAATCCGCAGGACGGTCAATGCTTTGGCATTCGCATCTGGCGCGGAGACGATAGTGCCGAGTGTGAGCGCGGGCGTTGCCGTTTGGAGAGGCGATTGCAATGCACAGAAGCTGCGGGATCAGGCAGACCAGGCACTCTACCTTGCGAAGC
Organism: Rhizobium sp. CF142; assembly: GCF_000281145.1. Lineage (NCBI taxonomy): Bacteria > Pseudomonadati > Pseudomonadota > Alphaproteobacteria > Hyphomicrobiales > Rhizobiaceae > Rhizobium > Rhizobium sp. CF142. Next base: position 48,172 of record NZ_AJWE01000102.1, read on the forward strand.
GAGGCGGCCGTGACCGAGTCGAGCTATATGCAAATCCACAAAGCATGGAAGAACTCTCTTCAAGCGCGACGGCAACGACCGTAACCCAGCATTCGAGCGGACCCGAACATCCCCTGGGGGAGCTTGCCGCTTAGCTGCAATTATCAGGCAGCCGGCTCTGTTGGCGGCGTTCCCGTATCCTCGCCGCCTGAAACGAGTTCATTTTCGCCCTCATGCTGACCACCGGGCAGGGATCACGCACGTGACTTGTCGGGCTCCAGTTGATCGTCGGTGAATTCCAGCTTCCATGAGGCGTTCTGGCCCCGGATGCATCCTCAGCATTCTGCCGGTTATGCTTCTCGAGCCGACGCGACCAGATACGGTTATGACGACTGTCATCGGCCGCCAAACCGTTATCGCTCGGGTGGAACCACGTTTTGCTGGGAAAAGGGGAAAGCCTGCTGCCTTTGCTGTGGACCCATCGAGCGTCAGTCTCTTCGATGCGGAGACGCAGCTAAGGCTATAGCGTTGACGTAATCGGCTTCCTGCAGCGTCGCAGCATGGAGGCGAGCGGGACATTGATGGACAGTTTTGGATTTTTCCCAAAACTGGTCCGCTTGATGACGGGAGCTTCAGGCTCTCGTTTGCGGCTCGCGCGGATGTGTCGGCATGCGATGGATTTTTCACGCCTACTTCGCGAGACGTTGCCGGTCAGAAGTCTCAGAAAAGAACGAGCGACAGCAAAGACAAAATCAGTGCCGGAAACATGACGACAGTTCCGAGCTTCAGAAACTGCCACGCGCTGACGTACAGTCCCTCGCGGCGAAGGGCCGACAACCACAATATTGTCGCCAGGGATCCGGTGACGGAAAGATTGGGGCCGAGATCGACTGCGATCAGCACCGCTCCGGCGATCTTGTCGGAGACATGCGCCGCCTGCACCGCGCTTCCCGCGACCAGGCCTGCCGGAAGATTGTTAACAAGGTTGCAGATAATCGCAACAAGCACGCCTGCAATGCCGACCGCCTGTGTTTCCGATGTTGCAGCGAGCAAGGCCAGTTGGTCTGAGAGCATGGTCGTCAGACCGGTGCGATCCAGGGCTTCCACGACGACGAACAAGCCTGCGACCAGAGGTAGGACGCTCCAACTGACACCCTTGAAGGTCTCGATTGGACTTTGCCGGGTCAGCGCAAGAACGAGTACGGAGGTAATTGTGCCGGCGAGAAAAGTCGGCAGACCCAAATCAATATGCATCGCCGATGCTGCGATAAGAATGATGGCCGTCAGGACAATTCCCCACCCGGCCAGCCGAGCGCTCGCCGAAAGGATCGGCCTCGGCACATTTTCGGCAACGCTGTCTGAGGCGAGAGCCCGGCGCTGGGTCCAGTAAAGGCAGCCAAATGTAACCACGATCGAAACGATCGACGGAAGCATGAATGTCGACATCCAGCGCGCCAGGGGAGGCATCTCGCCGCCAGCAAAGATTACCAGATTGGCGGGATTGGAGATCGGGAGGACAAAGCTCGCGGCATTGGCGATGAAGGCGCAGGTCAGGAGGTAGGGCATCGGGTCCCGGACGCGAGCAGCCCGGCAGGCCGCAAAGACGGCTGGGGTAAGAACGACGGCCGTCGCATCATTTGAAAGAAAGACCGTCACGACAACACCAACCAGATAGACAAGTAGAAACAGGCGTCTTGGGGAGCCACTGGAGTGCGTTGTGGCGATCGCTGCAATCCAGTCGAACAGGCCTTCCCGGCGAGCGAGTTCCGATAAAAGCATCATCCCGATCAGAAAGAGGTATACGTCGCCGCCTTTCGAGACCCCCGCGATGACATCTTGTGGTCCAATCAGGCGAAAGGCAAAGAGCAGCAAGGCGCCAAACATGGCCCAGACCGCTTCCGGCCATCGGAATGGACGAACGACCACACCCATAGCGGTCAAGCCGGCAATGCTCCAGGTAATGGCGTGTTCTGTCATTCAGTCGCTGTTTTCAATTGGCAGGCCGGCTTTTATCAGCCGTCACGGCAGGCGCAAGAAAATTATCTCGGGGAGGTTTGCTGAAGCCAATCGCAAGCACCAAGCGAGAAGGCCGCCGCCGTGGCTCGCGAGCCTCGACACTATGGAGCGCCGTCGTCAATTCGACGGCGCCGCCGTTCAAGTTGTTAGGCCGTCGGAGCGAAATCTGCACTCAGCACGGCCTCCTTCAGCGCACGCGAGTAGGAGTGCTGAGGATTGTCGAGGACCTTGCGCGCCTCGCCCTGCTCGACGATCTCGCCTTTGCGCATGATGATGATGCGGTCGCTGATGTAGTAGGCGGTGGCGAGATCATGGGTGATGTAGACGATGGAAAGCCCGAGCTCGTGCTTCAGTTGTTCGAAGAGATTGACGATTGCCATCCGCAGCGACGCATCGACCATCGATACCGGCTCGTCGGCGATGAGCAGGCGTGGCTGCGGGATCAGTGCACGGGCAATTGCGGTGCGCTGGAGCTGGCCTCCGGACAGCTCGTGCGGAAACCGACCCTTCACTTCCGCAAGACTGAGGCCCACATGGCCGAGAGCCTCGTCGGCCAATCGTTCGATCTGCTGCCGATCCGGCTTGCCTGCGCCAGCTGAGAAGTTCCGCGCCGTTTCGAAAAGGTAGCGATCTACGCGCTTGAGCGGGTTGAAGGCTTCGAAGGGGTTCTGCAGGACTGGCTGCACTTCTCTCATGAAGGCGCGACGCTCGGCCTTGCCGTGAAGGGCCACCGCTTTCTCGCGAAATTGGAGTTCGCCCTGCGTGGGCGCCGTCTGTCCGAGGATCATCGCTGCAATCGTTGATTTTCCGGAACCGGATTCTCCGACGATGGAAAGAATCTCTGGCTCGCTGCCGATCTCGAAGCTGACATCGTTGACCGCGACAATCTGCCGCCGGCCAAGCATGCCACCCTGACGATAGATCTTCGTGACATGAGAGAGAGTGAGAAGAGCGCTCAAGCCTGATCTCCCGTAACCGCAAAGCAAGCCACTCGCCGATCTGGCTCAACCGTGATCATCGGCGGGACCTTCTGCGAGCAGATGTCCATCCGCTTCGGACAGCGCGGGTGGAACCGACAGCCCTCGGGCGGCATGGCAAGGTTCGGCGGACGTCCCTCGAGCGAAGGCCGGGCCTTCGCATCGCCGATACGCGGCAGGCTGCCGACCAGATGCTGCGTGTAAGGGTGCAGCGGCAGGGCGAAGAGCTTGCGGGTCGGCGCTTCCTCGACAAGGCGACCGGCGTAGACGATGCCCACGCGGTCAGAAACCGTTGCATGCACGCCCATGTCGTGCGTGACGAACAAGAAGGAGGAGCCTATCTCACGCTGGATTTCGCGGATCATCGACAGCACGTCGCGCTGGACGATGACGTCGAGCGCCGTCGTTGGCTCGTCGGCGATGATGAATTCGGGTGTCAGGATCGTTGCGAGCGCGATCGTCATGCGTTGGCGCATGCCACCGGAGAGTTCGTGCGGATAGGCCTGGAGCAGATGCGGATCAAGTTTCAATTTTTGGAGATGCGAGCCGACTTTTGTGAAGAACTCATTCTTGCCGACCTTCATGTGCCGGAAGGCGAAATCGGTGAAGGAGTGGTGGATGCGCCGAACCGGGTTCAGCACATTCATCGACGCCTGCATGATATAGGATAGGTACAGCCAGCGAAGCGCCATACGCTCGTCTGCCGTCATGGCGTACATGTCCTGCGTGCCACCGGCAAAATGGAATACCACCTTGCCCGATACGACCTTGAGCGGTGGCCGGATGGCGCCGGCAATCGTCTTGATCAAGGTTGTCTTGCCACTGCTGGATTCGCCGGCGATCCCATAGATTTCGCCGCGCCCGATCGTCAGGGTGATGTCGTCGACGGCGCGCACCTCGCGATCGACGCCGTAAAGGAAGGCGCGGTAATAGGCTTTCAGGTTCTGGACTTCGACCAAGGCATCCATGGCTAACCTCCCATCCGGTTCAGCCGGCTGCGCGGATCGTTGTATTCGTTCATCGACATGGACAGGAGAAACAGCGCCAGGAAGAGAACGACGATGACGGCAACGGGTGCAGCCACCCACCACCATATTCCCGCTATCAGTGCCGAATGGGCATTCGCCCAGTAGATCATCATGCCCATGGTCGGCGTCTCGATATCGGTAAAGCCCAGCACCGACAGGGTGATCTCCATGCCGATCGACCAGATCATGTTGTTCATCGTGGTGGCGAAGACGATCGGCAAAACATAGGGCAGGTGCTCCTGGACGAGGATCTTGCGCATGCTCATGCCGGAATAAACGCTCTGGGTGGTGAAGGGTCTCGTCTTCAGACCGATCGCGACCGAACGGATGAGGCGGGCGTCGTATGACCAGCCGAGCGAGGCCATGATGACGATCAGCGCAGTCCAGGTCATGCTGTCCTTCAGCACGAAATAGAACAGGATCAACAGAGGGAACTGCGGGATGACCATGACGCTGTCATTGATAGCCATTAGCACCCGGTCGACCGTGCCGCCGGCATAACCGGCGACGAGACCGACGACCAGCGATATGATGCGCGAAAGGAAGGCGACGCCGATGCCGAAAAACAAGGTGTTGCGAAGGGCCGTCGTCAACTGCCAGAAAACGTCCTGGCCACGCGATGTCGTGCCCAGCCAATAATCGCCGTCTGGTGGCATGTCAGGCGGTAGAAGATAGATGTCCGTGGCGCCGTAGGGCGAGAAATAGGACACGATTACCAATCCGACGATGACGGCAAAGAGCAGCAGGCCACAGAGGAACTCCATGTTCTGACGTGCGAGGTCACGGATGATCGTAAACATGCTCTATTCCACCTTGATGCGCGGATCGATCAGCGGGCTCAGAATGTCGATGATGAAGACGGCGGCGGCAACACCGACGATCGACAATGCGCTGAGGCCGAGCACCAGGCTGTAGTCGCCGGCATGCACCGCCGAAATCAGCAGGTTTCCGATTCCCGGATAGCCGAAGACGATCTCCGTGATGACGGTGCCGTTGAAGATTCCACCGAGTGACATGGCAAGCCCGGTGAATTGCGGCACCATGGCATTGCGGGCGATGTAGGAGCGGAGAATTTTTCGCTTCGGAACGCCGCCGAGCTCGGCGAAGACGACGTAATCATCGGTGATGATGTTGGAAACAAGCGCGCGCATCCCAATCAGCCAGCTGCCGGCTCCGACCATGATCAGCGACACTGCCGGCAGGATCGAGTGCTTCAGGATATCCAGGACGAGCGCGAAGGAGAGGTCCAGATTGGCGTTCATCTCGTAACCGCCATTGATCGGCAGTACCGGCCAGAGATAGCCGAACACAATGAGAAGCACGAAGGCAAGAATGTAATAGGGAATGGGAAGCAGGGCGATGAAGACGAGGCTGACGGCCTTCAGCACCATATCCTTCCTGTAGTAGCCGGCGAGCGCGCCTATCGCATTTCCGAGCACGAAGGTGATCAGGGTGGAAACTGTCATCAGCCCGATGGTCCAGGGCAGGGACCGCAGAATGATGGTGGAAACAGGTGTGGGAAAAGCCGAGAGCGAGGGGCCGAGATCACCGGTCGCAAGCCGCAGCCAAAAGTGCAGATATTGCTGCCAGATCGACCCCTCCATTCCGTAGAGCTCTCGCAGCGACTGACGCATCAGTTCAATCGCATTTGGATCGGATTGCCCCATCTGCGTGATGGCACCTATGCTTTCTTCGACCGGATCGATCGGGGTCAGGTGGGTGACGAAGAATGTTATGGTCACGCCAAGAAATACGACGAGCAGAAACTGACCGAACCGCTTCAGCACAAAGATCAGATAGGACGTCATAGAGCAGTGGTTCCTCTCTGGTTCCCTTTTTCGAAAGGATTGACGGACATGGGGCGCATGCCCGTCAATAGGGGGCCGGCGCGACATGATCGCGCCGGCGTTGGGAGGATTATTTCGGTTGTGCCGGCTTCAATTTGACCATCATGAGCCTGGAATTCGCCCAATTCGGAACCGGGTCGGTATAGGGGTCTGATATCGTCGGATAACCGGTCCAATACGTCGTATCCATCGAGGTGAAGACGTTATAGGACATCAGCGGGATCGTCGGCATTTCGCGGGCGACCAGCTTCAGATAATCGTTGCCGAGCTCGATGCCCTTCGGATCGTCGGCGCTGATGCCGCGGATGCTTTCGATGATCTTATCGAGCTCCGGATTGCTCCAACGCTGCCAGTTGCGCGGCGGCTGATTGTCACCCTTCTTTGCCACGAATTGCGAGTGCCAGCTGTCGAGGAAGAACGACAGGTCGGGATCGCCGCCCCAGGTTTCGACGCTCCAGGCAATCGCTACCTGGAAATCGCCGGGCTGCAGTGCAACCTGCCACAGTTTCGCGGCAGGCACGGCTTTGGCGTCGATGCCGAAAGAGGCCCATTGCTGCGCGATCAGGGTGCCTGCCCGGGTGAAGACGGAGCGCGTGTCGCCCTCAACCGTCATCCGGATTTTGAACGGCTGGCCATCCGGCGTCATCCATTTGCCGCCGGTTTTCTTGAAGCCGGCTTTTTCCAGAAGTTCGGCTGCTGCCTGCGGATCCGGTTTCCACCAGCCGTAGCCGAATGCCGTGCTGATCGCTGCCGGATCGGTCGGGATCTGGTCCTTGAACTTCGGCTGTTTGCGCAGGATATCGGCAACCTGTTGTCCGACTGTCGGATCATAGGGTTTGATCTTCCGTTTGCCGGTATCGACCTCGAAATTCTTCAGCCAATCCTGCATCGGCGCCTGGTAGTCTTTCATGGTGCCCGCCGTGGGCGGTACGCCGAGCGCCGACAGCGTGGCAGCGCCGCGGTAGCTCGCCATGTCTACGGCCTTGATGTCGATCAAAAGGGCAAGCGCCCAGCGTACATCGGGATTGGCAAAGGCCGGATCCTGGGTGTTGAAGATCACCGCCGGAAGTGTCGGATCCGGATGGGCGAAAGGAAAGCCCGGGAACCAGGTCTCGACCGACTTGGACTTCTCCTTGAGGGTGAACATGCCCTCGGGCGTGTTGTCGTGAATGATATCGAGATTATGCTCGAGCTGCGCGATGGTGCGTTTATCCGGCGGGCCGGGATCGACATAGGTCACGTATTTCGGGGCCGGCTCGCCGAAGCGTGCAAGCGATGTTCGCTGCCAGTCGTCACGCTTCTCCCAGGTATACCATTGGCCCTGAGGGTCGTAGGCCTTGAGCTTGTAGGCGCCGAGTGAGACCGGATTGGCGAAATCATAGCGAAGCGGATCGGCCACCTTTTCGAAGACGTGCTTGGGCATGATCCAGGCACCGTTCCAGCGCACGGTGAAAATGGCGTGGAAGCGCGAATTGGGCTTCTTCAGCTTGAAGACGACCGTATAGGGATCGGTCGCTTCGACGCTAGCCACCTGCACGGAAAAGGCAGCACTCCAGACCATGCCGGGATGGTCCATCTGCGTCTTGACCGTATAGACGAGGTCGTCGGCGGTGAATTCCACGCCGTCGCTCCAATAGAGCCCTTTGCGCAGCTTCACCGTCATCTCGGTGAAGTCGGCATTATATTGCGGTTTGTCGGCGGCAAGGGAATTGTCCCAGGTCGAGCCGCCGAGGCCTTTTTCCGGATCGATGTACCAGAGCGTGTCCATGGTCAACTGCTGCAGGCCGGTTGAAACGCCGCCGCCGCCGTTGACCCAAATATTGAACCAGCCGGGATTCTTGATCGTGCCTTCCGGATTTTCGACGATGAGGGTGTCCTTGCGAGGCAAGGACTTATAGTCATCAGCCTTAGCCGCGGCCATCAGGCCGAGCGTTGCCAAGGCGACGCCGAATGCAAGCTTCTTCCAATGCTGCATAATCTCCTCCCTTTGAATGCGACGAGCGCGCGGCCGCAATGGACGCATGAGACGTCGCGGTTTTGGGTTCATAGCAGCATTGGGACTTGCACTTGTCAGGTCCGATGCGTCTGCGAACCATTCCTCCGGCTCGGCTGCCTCCTCGCAGCGAGCGGATATTCTCCAGGCCAGCACGAGTGTGATGGCCGGGAAGGTGTCAGACCGACAGCCGGATGACGCTGTAAGACTGGGGCTTTAGCGTTGCGCGCAATCTGCCATCCTCGATTTTCGCGTTCTCGACTTTGACGGGGGCGATTGTCTCCGGCTGCCGCGCCGTGTTGACGGCCTGCAGGTCCGGATGCGTCATCTCCACCTGTTCCAGCACGCGGGCGTTGGCAAAGCCATCCAGCCGAGCGTCGAGGTCAAGCGCGTTTTGCGGATGACGGTTGACGACAAAGAAGGTCAGCGTCTGGCTGTCATCGGAAAGGACCGCTGATGCATCGAGATAGGGGACGTCGTCCGCTTCTTCGCAGTCATAGGTCGGCACGTCGGTGATGAGCTGCAGGGCCGATCCACGGCCGTATTTTGATGCGAAATAGAAGGGGTAGTAGATTGTCTGACGCCAGGCCGGGCCGCCATTCTCGGTCATGATCGGAGCAATGACGTTGACGAGCTGGGCGATGCAGGCAATGCGCACGCGATCCGAACGGCGAATGAAAGTATTGAGAATACCGCCGACCTGCAGCACGTCCTCGAAATTATAGACGTCTTCGAGAAGATGAGGGGCATCAGGCCATTCATTCTTGGCGAGGATATCCTTGTCCTGCTGGTTGGAATGATACCAGACATTCCACTCGTCGAAGGAAATGCCGATCGTCTTCTTCGACCGCTTCTTCGCCTTGATATAGTCGATTACGCCGCCGATCGTGGTGATGTAACGGTCAAGCTTGGTCGTGCGGGCAAGGTAATTGAGCGTATTTTTCTCGCGATTTGCGAAATACATATGCAGCGAAATATAGTCGGCGCTGTCATAGCACTCGTCGAGGACCTCCGCTTCCCAGTTCGGATAGGTCTTCATATCGGAATGTGAGGAGCCGCAGACCACGAGTTCCAGCGATTTGTCGAAATTCCGCATGGCCTTTGCCGTTTCGTCGGCAAGCCGGCCATATTCGTGCGCAGACTTGTGTCCTACCTGCCAGGGGCCATCCATTTCGTTGCCGAGGCACCATAATTTCACGTTATGGGGCGCTTCCCAACCATGCTTGCGACGCAGGTCCGACCAGTAGGTGCCGCCGGGATGGTTGCAATATTCGAGGAAATTGCGGGCCGAATCCAGCCCGCGGGAGCCCAGGTTGACGGCGAGCATCGGCTCGGTCTTCGCCTTCTTGCACCAGTCGACGAATTCGTTGACGCCGATTTGATTGCTTTCACGGGTGCGCCAGGCAAGGTCGAGACGTACAGGACGCTCCGAACGCGGACCGATGCCATCTTGCCAATCGTAGGCGGAAACGAAATTACCGCCGGGGTAACGACAATAGGGAGTATCGAGTTGCTGTACGAGATCAATGACGTCTCGGCGGAAACCGTCCGCATCGGCTGTCGGATGCCCTGGCTCGTATATGCCGCCGTAAACGGCTCTCCCGAGGTGCTCGAGAAACGAACTGTAAAGTCTGGGATCAATGCTCGCGACCCGAAAATCGCGATGAACGATAACATTCGCTTTCAACGAACCCTCCCTTAAATATCGATTTCTTCGTTCTTATACAGCTATCTTGATGGCTTGATGGGAGGGAGTCAATTGAACAGCGCGTGGGCTATTGGTTGCTGGATTGTTAGAAATAATTATTACTTCACAGTGATTTAGATCGGGGTTGTCGCCTTTCGGCGGAAAAAAATATCGCGCTATTGAAATCAGGATTTCCGATATTGTTCGTTAAATGTAGAGCCGCATAACGATGTCGCGGCCATGATTCCCAAATCCACGGCCGAATATATTCACGCCGCCGGTATGGCTGGCATTCTCGGCAATGCCGACGCGCAGACGGATCGAGGAATGCTGCGCGAGGGCAAGGTCTCCAACCGTGACATTGGAGGTTGAGACGCCGTCGATGAATGTGCCTCGTGTGGAGATGCGCCAGGTCTTCAGTTTGCCGTATTGGGAGCCTTTAAGCTTCCACCAGTCAGGCGTATAGGCGCCGCGCTTGTCACCATAGTCGCCCGGGGAAGTCCAGGTGCCGACCGGCATTCCATTGACCCAGAGCGTGATGTCGGAAGGCCAGTCGGGATTGGTTCCCGGTACTTCCGAAGACAGTTCCATCGAAAATTCGATGGCGCGCACGTCCTTATTCAAAACCTTGGCATTGTTCGGGAACTTGTATTCGACAAAGCCCCTTCCGAACCACACGAGACCGGCCTGCATACGCTGTGGATCAAGGAAATAGTCGGGGACGTCGAGCAAGCCGATTACACTGTCGCTTGAGCAAAGGCCACAAGGGGCGTGGATGTCGCAACTCGTATAGAGCCCAACCGGCATCTCAACCTCGATGACGTCGTCTGCCTTGTTGACGGACTTGTCCTCAAAGCTGATGAGGATTTCGTCATAAACTGCCGAGCAGATTTTCTGATTGCCCTTCCGGCCTTTGGCGAGGCGAGATTCGACTAGTCCCACGTCTTCCAGAATCTGAATTCCGGTTGCGACGGTTGACTGCGGCAACGACAGAGTTCGGGCCATGTCGTTGACGTTCATGGGGCCCTTTGAGCACAAAAGTTTGAGGAGCTGCAGGCGCCCCGGCGCAGAGAGAGCTTTGATAACGGTGTCGTTGACTCCGGCATCGATCGTCAAAAACGAGCGTTCCATGATTTCTCCATGCTGCGTCACATACGGCTTTATATCGACAACGCTGATACAGCAAGTTGCAGAGGCAGCTATGGATCGATTTATTTGATTTAAATCTCAGTATTCGTTTAAATGATAAGAGCGCTTTTCCGCAGCCGTTCTCCAGTTGGCCGCCTGATTTCGAGAGGGACGCAAGCTATATGATGCCCGCAATCTCCGGGACGAAGGCGGTGATCTTGCTGGCCAATGGAGCGTCCGGCGCCGTGGAGCCGCGCGCCAAACGCGCCGCGACTTCACCGATCATATGACGCGGCGATCGGGATGTGGCGATCTTCACTGGAAGCGCGGCCGCGAGTTCCAGTCCGTTAAAGCCTGCCATCAGAATGTCGTCGGTGCGAGACGCCTCCATGCTGGCGAATGCGCCTCCGGCTGCCATGTCGTCATTGGAATAATAGATACAGTCGAGGTTCGGCTCAGCGCTCAGCAACTGATGGGTTAGATATTTGCCGAGGCCGACAGAGGAAAGGGTGTCGCCGAGCCTTTGCCCGATGAAGGCGAGACGGTTCTCATGCAGGACGCGCTCGAAGCCGGCCTTGCGTTTTCCGGCGCGCAAGTCCCGGTCCAGTGCACTGCCGATGTAGCCGAAACGCTTCCGGCCGGCGGCAATCAGTGCGCTTGCCATCTCCTCGCCCGCCTTGCCGTGCGAGAGCCCGACATTGAAATCGATCGGCGTGCCGTCGAGGTCCATGATTTGAATGATGGGAATAGCCGCGTTCTTCAACATCCTCACGGTCTCATCCGGCTGGTCGAGACCCGTGACGATGATGGCAGAAGGCCGCCAGGACAGCATGTCTCGGATAATGTTGCGCTCCTTAGTCACATCGTAATCGGAAATGCCGAACACGGCCTGCATGCCCGACCCTTCCAGGCCAGTCGAGATGCCGGCCAGGACTTCGGGAAAGACGATGTTGGACATGCTTGGAACCACGACGGCAACGAGGTCGGTTCGCTGCGATGACAGCGACAGCGCCAGCCGATTGCCGAGATAATTCAGCCGCTCAGCCGCTTGCAGCACCTTATCCCGCGTTTTTATCGAGACGTCGGGCGCGCCACGTAGGGCTCGCGATGCGGTCATCTTGCTGACGCCGGCTGCCGCAGCGACCTCTTCCAGAGTGGATTTGTGCGTATGCAAGGGATCTCCCGATAGCAGGGCGTCTGCCGCCAGTATTCATAAGCTTGTTGCGATTGAAGTGGAACTGGCAGCGCTTGACATTTATAGCGATTGTAGGGATTGGTATCGATACCGGTATCGGTAACACAAGATCAATCGGCGGATTGGTGTTATGGAGAGAACTTTGCAAGACGTCGGCAAGGCTGCAGTCATCGGCCTCGGTTCGATGGGATGGGGCGCTGCCCTGTCTCTCTTGCGGGCCGGATTTGTCGTCAACGGATGCGATGTCCGCCAGGATGTTCTTCAGCGCTTTTCACAGGCCGGCGGCAAATCGTGTAAAACGCCGTCCGAGGCCGCCAGTACAGCCGACACGGTTTTTGTGTTTGTCGTCAACAGCAGCCAGACCGAGGATGTGTTGTTCGGGCCTGGCGGCGCGCTGGAGACGGCTCGTGCAGGCACCGTCTTTCTGCTTTGCGCCACCATGGCGCCGAGCGCCACGGTGGAGATTGCCGATCGGCTGGAAACCGCCGGCATGCTTGTCGTCGACGCGCCGGTTTCCGGCGGCCACGCCAAGGCACTTTCCGGAGAGATGGTCGTCATGGGCTCTGGTTCGCCGCAAGCTTTCGCGCGTGCCAAACAGGCGCTCGATGCAGTCTCCGGCAGAGTCTTTCGGCTGGGGGACAGGCCTGGTCCCGGCTCGCAGGTGAAGATGATCAACCAGCTCCTCGCCGGGGTGCATATCGCCGTGACCGCCGAGGCGATGACGTTTGCGGCCAAGACCGGGATCGACCTGAAGACGCTCTACGATGTGCTGCGGGTTTCGGCCGGCTCCTCCTGGATGTTCGAGAACCGGGGCGAGCATATCGTCTCGGGTGACTATGCACCGCGCTCGGCAGTCGACATCTTCGTCAAGGATCTCGGCATCGTCACCTCTGAAGCAGATCGGGCAGGTGCAGTCACGCCGCTCGCGGCGACCGCGCTCGATCTCTTCCGGCAAGCGTCCGACGCTGGTCTCGGCCTCGAAGATGATGCCGCGGTGGCAAAGATCCTCGCAGAAAAGAGCGGCGTCGTCCTGCCGGGCATGACGGTTGTGGGCTGATGGCTGCGCTGGGCAAAATGCGCATGAGACTTATGTTCGATTGCTACCACCCGCAGATCGTGCAAGTTAAGTTGACCTGCAGGTTGCAGTTTTGTTTGGTTTCGTCTGGCCGCTAACATTCCGGAGTATCGGTCCGAAGCAGTGGAAAATTTGAAGGAGAGATGGCGTTGCGCCTGGCGCGACGTGCGCGGAATCCGACTGGGGAGAACGGATTCCGATCAAACATTGAGATCGTCTCGAAAAAATGACGCCGGCAGCGCTGGGAGGTAAGTCAATATGCATGTGATGATTTTGGGTGCGGCAGGCATGATCGGCCGCAAGCTGGTCGAAAGAATTGCCCGTGAGCCTGGTGCGCTTGGCGCCGCGATCAGTCGATTGACGCTGGTCGATGCAGTTCAGCCGCCGGTTCCCGAGGCTCTTCGGTTCGTGTCGAGCACCCTAACGATCGACCTCGCCCAGGCCGGCATTGCCGACAAACTGATCGAGACCCGGCCCGGTCTGATTTTTCATCTGGCTGCGATTGTTTCCGGTGAGGCGGAGGCCGATTTCGATAAAGGCTATGCCGTCAATCTCGATGGTGTGCGCGCACTGTTCGAGGCGATCCGCCATCAGGGCCTGAAGTCCGCCTATGTGCCGCGCGTGGTCTTCGCCTCCTCCATCGCCGTGTTCGGCACGCCTTTTCCTGATGTCATTCCCGACGAATTCTTTTCCACGCCACTGACGAGTTACGGCACCCAGAAGGCAATTGCCGAGCTGCTGCTTGCCGATTATTCGCGCCGTGGCATTTTCGATGGCATCGGCATTCGCCTGCCGACGATCTGCGTGCGGCCGGGTGCACCGAACAAGGCGGCCTCCGGTTTCTTCTCCAACATTCTGCGTGAGCCGCTCTCCGGCAAACCAGCTGTGTTGCCGGTCAGCGACAGCGTCCGGCATTGGTTTGCAAGCCCGCGGGCGGCAGTCGGTTTCTTCGTTCACGCGGCGAGGATCGACACGGCAAAGGTGGGGTTGCGGCGCAACCTGACCATGCCGGGTCTCTCGGCCCTGGTTTCGGAAGAGATCGAAGCGTTGCGCCGGATTGCGGGCGACAAGGCCGTTGCGCTGATTAAGCGCGAGACCGATCCGGTGATCGAACGCATCGTGGCCGGCTGGCCGACGCAGTTCGATGCGAAGAGAGCGTCCGCGCTCGGCTTCAAGGCGGAGGCGAGTTTTGACGAGATCCTGCAGGTGCATATCGAGGATGAGCTCGGCGGGAGGATTGCATGAGTGAAAGTACTGGCAGGCAGTCGAAGATTGCCCTGGTGACTGGTGGCGGTACGGGCATCGGCCGAGCGATCGCAAAGGGGCTCGGGGCTGCCGGCTACAGGGTCGTCATCTCGGGACGGCGTGCCGAGATTCTCGAAAAAGCCGCCGCCGAACTCGGCAGCGCGACAGGTGCGGAAGTTACCGCAATTCGTGCCGATGTCGGCGACCCGGTCTCAGTCAGAGCATTGTTCGATGCGATCGCAAATCAGCATGGCCGCCTCGATCTGCTGGTCAACAATGCCGGTGTCTCGGTACCGGGCATGCCGCTGGAGGATGTAACTTTCGAAGACTGGAGCGCCATCGTCTCGGCCAATCTGACAGGCGCCTTTCTCTGCACACAGCAGGCGTTCAGACTGATGAAGAGCCAGACACCACGCGGCGGCCGCATCATCAATAACGGCTCGGTTTCGGCAACGACGCCACGTCCCAATTCCGCGCCCTATACGGCGACCAAACACGCGATCACCGGCCTGACGAAATCGACCGCGCTTGACGGGCGCGAATTCGACATCGCCTGCGGCCAGATCGATATCGGCAATGCCGCAAGCGACATGACGAAAAGAATGGCCACAGGCGTTCTTCAGGCCAATGGTACGACTGCCGCGGAGGCGACCATCGATCCTGCCCATATCGCCGATGCGGTCGTCTATATGGCAGGCCTGCCGCTTACCGCCAACGTGCTGACGATGACTGTGATGGCGACGAAGATGCCCTTTGTCGGGCGTGGATGACTGGCGGTGCTCCGCCGGGAAAAGGCGTGAGAATACGCATACATAGCGTGTAGTGCTCGATATCTGGGAGGAGGGAGTATGGCAGGCGTTCAATTCGCGGATGTGCGCAAATCGTTCGGTGCGTTTCCGGTCATCAAAGGCGTGAACATCGATATTGCCGACGGGGAGTTCGTGATCCTGGTCGGGCCTTCCGGCTGCGGCAAGTCCACGCTGCTGCGCATGCTTGCGGGGCTGGAAAACATCTCCGCCGGCGAAATCCGGATCGGCGGGCGGGTGGTGAACACTTTGCCGCCGAAGGATCGCGACATCGCCATGGTCTTCCAGAACTATGCGCTTTATCCGCATATGACGGTGCAGCAGAACATGGGCTTTTCGCTCATGCTCAACAAGGCGCCGAAGGCCGAAGCCGAAAAGCGCGTGAAATACGCTGCCGGCATTCTCGGGCTCGACGCACTGCTCGACCGCTATCCGCGCCAGCTTTCCGGCGGCCAGCGCCAGCGTGTCGCCATGGGCCGCGCCATCGTGCGCGATCCGGAAGTCTTCCTCTTCGATGAGCCGCTCTCCAATCTCGATGCAAAGCTGCGTGTCGCCATGCGCGCCGAGATCAAGGAACTGCACCAGCGGCTGAAGACCACCACCGTCTACGTCACCCACGACCAGATCGAAGCGATGACCATGGCCGACAAGATCGTCGTCATGCATGACGGGATCGTCGAGCAGGTGGGCTCGCCTTTGGAACTCTACGACAAGCCGGCCAATCTCTTCGTCGGCGGCTTCATTGGCTCACCTGCGATGAACATGATCAAGGGCAGGCTCGACCCGGAGAACCCCAGGCGGTTCATCGCCGCCGACGGCACGGCGCTACCGGTCGCCAATCCTCCAGACAACGCAAAAGGGCGTGACCTCGTCTATGGGCTCCGTCCGGAATATATCTCGCTCGATGCGGGCGGCCTGCCGGGCGAGATCGTTGTGATCGAGCCGACCGGTTACGAGACGCATCTCACGCTGAAGTTCGGCGGCAGCGATCTCAACTGCGTCTTCCGTGAACGCGTCAACGCCCGCCCAGGCGAAAGCCTGAATGTCGCAATCGACGCCTCGCATGTTCATCTTTTCGATGCCGAAAGTGGCCAGAGATTGACCAGCTGACGCCTTCAGGCAGGGCGCGGGAGAGGAGGAGTCTTCCCGTTCAGTCGCCAGATGGCAGGCGTCCCATTTCCGGATGCAGGTACCGCCGTTCATCAAGCGGGAGATGAATGTCGGAGAATTCTCTCCCGCTTTTTTCAAGGAGGAGGAATATCATGACGATCAAGAGACGTGAATTTCTTGCTGCTTCGGCAGCCGCAGCCGGTGTTGCCGGTCTGGGCATCAGGCCTTCTTTCGCACAGGCCGAACCGACCTATACGCCGGAGAGCGGAGCGAGCCTGCGCCTGCTGCGCTGGACACCCTTCGTGAAAGGCGATGAGGAAGCCTGGCTTGCAAACACCAAGAAATTCACCGGGGCGACCGGTGTCGAGGTCCGCGTCGACAAGGAGAGCTGGGAGGACATTCGCCCAAAAGCTGCGGTTGCGGCCAATGTCGGTTCCGGTCCTGACCTCATCATGTGCTGGTTCGATGATGCTCATCAGTATCCGGACAAGCTGGTCGACCTGACCGAGCTCGCCAATTATCTCGGCAACAAATATGGCGGCTGGTACGATGGCGTCAAAGGTTATGCCTCACGCGGAGATACGTTCATCGCCATGCCGCTGACGGCGATCGGCAATGCCGTGGTCTATCGCGACAGTCATGTGAAGGCGGCTGGCTTCAGCGAGTTCCCCAAGGATACTGCAGGCTTCCTTGAGCTTTGCAAGGCGATGAAGGCTAAGGGCACGCCCGCCGGCTTCCCGCACGGCAAGGCTGTCGGCGATGGCAACAACTACGCCCATTGGCTGCTCTGGAGCCACGGCGGCAAGATGGTCGACGAAGGCGGCAAGGTGACGATCAACAGCCCGGAAACGCTGGCTTCGATCAACTATGCCAAGGAGCTCTATGCGACCTTCATTCCGGGCACGGAAAGCTGGCAGGACGTCAACAACAATCGCGCCTTCCTCGCCGGCCAGGTTTCGCTGATCGCCAACGGTGTGTCGGTCTATTACACTGCCAAGGGCGATCCCAAGCTCGCAGAAATCACCAAGGATATACGAACGACGAACTTCCCGATCGGCCCTGTCGGCCAGAGCGTCGAGCTTTACCAGACAAGTTCGCTGCTTCTCTTCAAGCACAGCAAATATCCTGAAGCAGCAAAGGCCTACATCAAGTTCATGATGGAAGCCGATCAGATGAATGCCTGGATCCAGGGCTCCAGCGCCTATTGCTGCCAGCCGCTCAAGGAATTCGCCAAGAACCCGATCTGGACCGCTGATCCGATCCATGCGCCTTACGCGCGTGCCTCGGAAAAGCTGCGCCCGAACGGCTATGCCGGCCCGCTCGGCTATGCCTCGGCCGCGACCATGGCCGACTACGTGCTGGTCGACATGTATGCGGCGGCCGTCACGGGCCAGAGGTCGCCAGAGGATGCGATGAAGGAGGCCGAGCGCCGGGCGAACCGCTACTACCGCGTTTGATCCCACTTTTCCAAGACTTGCGGCATGCTGGAAACGGCCTGCCGCAAGTCTCTAGGGCATATCGCAATCTGGAGATAAGCAATGTCGACGGTGAATTCCGGAGATACGCGCGGACCGACATCCTCGCTCCTGCAGAACAACAACGTGCTCGGCTTCCTGTTCATGCTGCCGGCGGCGGTCTTCCTGGTCTGCTTCCTGACCTATCCGTTGGGGCTCGGCGTCTGGCTCGGCTTCACCGATACGCGCATCGGCCGCGACGGCATCTTCATCGGGCTGGAGAACTACCAATACCTGATGGACGATGATGTCTTCTGGCTGTCGGTCTTCAACACTGTCCTCTACACCTTCGTCGCTTCAATACTGAAGTTCGCGCTTGGTCTCTGGTTGGCGCTGCTTCTGAACCAGCATCTGCCGTTCAAGAGCTTCTTCCGGGCGATCGTGCTTTTGCCCTGGGTCGTGCCGACCGTTTTGTCCGGCCTGGCCTTCTGGTGGATCTACGATTCCCAGTTCTCGATCATTTCCTGGTCGCTGATGCAGCTTGGTCTTATCTCCGCGCCGATCAACTTCCTCGGTGATCCCACCAATGCGCGCATTTCCGTCATTATCGCCAATGTCTGGCGTGGCATTCCCTTCGTGGCGATCTCGCTGCTTGCTGGCCTGCAGACCATTCCAGCCTCGCTGCAGGAGGCTGCGTCGCTTGACGGGGCGACCAGTTGGCAGCGCTTCCGCTATGTGACGCTGCCGATGCTGACGCCGATCATCGCCGTCGTGATGACATTCTCCGTGCTCTTCACCTTCACGGATTTTCAGCTCATCTACGTGCTGACCAAGGGCGGGCCGGTCAATGCCACGCATCTGATGGCAACATTGTCCTTTCAGCGCGGCATTCCCGGCGGCCAGCTCGGCGAGGGCGCCGCGATCGCAGTCGCCATGATCCCCTTCCTGCTCGGCGCGATCATGTTCAGCTTCTTCGGCTTGCAGCGCCGCAAATGGCAGCAGGGCGGACAGGATTAGGGAGAGAAATAATGTCGACCAATTCCAACACCACTCACGTTGTCCTGACCGATAATGCCGAGGGCATGAGCTATCTCAACCGCCTGCCTCGGCGGGTCGTGCTGCTCTACCTTCCGATGGCGGTTTTTGTCTTCGTGCTGCTCTTCCCATTTTACTGGATGGCGGTCACCGCGGTGAAGCCAAACGAACAACTGACCGACTACAGCAATTACAGCCCGTTCTGGGTGGTCGGGCCGACGCTTGCACATATCAAATATCTGTTCCTCGAAACGTCCTATCCGGGCTGGATGTGGAACACTATCCTGGTCGCGGTCTGCTCGACCTTCCTGTCGCTTGTGGCGTCGGTCTTCGGCGCCTATGCGATCGAGCGCGTGCGCTTCACCGGCTCCCGTTCCATCGGCCTCGTTATCTTTCTTGCCTATCTCGTGCCGCCATCCATCCTGTTCATCCCGCTTGCCTTCATCGTCTTCAAGCTGGGGATCTATGACTCGCGGCTCGCGCTGATCTTCACCTATCCGACCTTCCTCATTCCCTTCTGCACCTGGCTTCTGATGGGTTACTTCCGCTCGATCCCGTTCGAACTGGAGGAAAGCGCGCTGGTGGATGGCGCCAATCGCTGGCAGATCCTGACGAAGATCATTCTGCCATTGGCAGTGCCCGGCCTGATCTCGGCCGGCATCTTCGCCTTCACCCTGTCGTGGAACGAGTTCATCTACGCCCTGACCTTCATCCAGTCGTCGGAGAACAAGACGATCCCCGTTGGCGTGCTGACAGAGTTGGTGCGTGGCGACGTATTCGAATGGGGATCGCTGATGGCGGGAGCGCTGTTCGGCTCGCTGCCCGTTGTCATCCTCTATTCGTTCTTCGTGGACTATTACGTCTCGTCGATGACAGGCGCGGTCAAGGAATGAAAAAGGGGTAAAAGCTGCCCCTTTCCGCACCTATCGGTTATTCTTCTTGCGCCATTCCGCGAACTTTTCGCGCGGTGCTTCGCTGGTCGCCGGATAGAGCCCGATGATGGTCGCGCCGCCGAGCACCTCCTCGGTGACGAAATCCTCGTAGGCCGTCATCTCGACGGCTTCGGCGGCGATTTCCTCGGCAAGATGCAGGGGGATGACCACGACGCCCTCATTGTCGCCGACCACGACGTCGCCGGGGAAGACAGGAACGTCGCCGCAACCGATCGGGACATTGATCTCGATCGCCTGATGCAGGGTCAGGTTGGTCGGCGCCGAAGGCCGGTGGTGATAGGCAGGAATATCGAGACCGGCGATTTCGGGGCTATCGCGGAAACCACCGTCGGTAACGACGCCGGCAACGCCGCGCACCTGCAGGCGCGAGACGAGGATCGAGCCGGCGGAGGCAGCACGCGCATTCCGCCGGCTATCCATGATCAGCACGGCGCCCGGCGGGCAGCGCTCGACGGCGGCGCGCTGGGGATGTTCCGGATTGCGGAAGACATCAAGCGTGTTCAGGTCTTCGCGCGCCGGGATATAGCGCAGCGTGAAAGCCTGACCGACCATGTTGGTTCTCTTCGGCGAGAGCGGGCGCACGTCCTGGATGAACTGGTTGCGCAGACCGCGTTTGAAAAGAGCGGTACAAAGCGTTGCGGTCGAAACGCCCTTCAGCTTCTCACGCGTTTGCTGGCTCAAAGTGGTGGTCATATCTTGTCTCCTGAAATCAATAGATGTCCGGCTCGCCGGGGGTGGGGCCAAAGCCGGTTTCCAGAAAATCGAAATCGCAGCCCGTATCGGCCTGGGTGATGTGGCGGGCAAACATCCAGCCATAGCCGCGGCCGAACTTTTCCGCCGGCTTGACCCAGGCTGCGCGGCGGCGCGCCAGTTCCTCATCGTCGACAAGCATGTCGATACGGCGGGCTTCGAGATCGAGGCGGACGATATCGCCGGTTTTCAACAAAGCGAGCGGGCCGCCGACATGCGATTCCGGCGAAATATGCAATATGCATGCGCCGTAGCTCGTGCCGCTCATGCGTGCATCCGAGAGGCGCAGCATGTCGCGATAGCCCTTTTTCAGCAGCGCCTTCGGCATTGGCAGCATGCCCCATTCCGGCATGCCGGGGCCGCCCTGCGGGCCGGCGCCACGCAGAACCATGACGTGGTCCGGGGTGATGTCGAGGGTTTCGTCATCGACGGCCTTCTTCATATCCGGATAGCTGTCGAAGACGAGGGCGGGGCCTTCATGCTTGTGGAAGCGCGGATCGCAGGCCGCGGGTTTGATGACGGCGCCGGTCGGCGCAAGATTGCCTTTCAGCACCGCGAGCGACCCCTCATGGTAGAGTGGATTGTCGAGAGAGCGGATGACATCGTCATTATAGCATCTGGCACCCTCAAGCGTTTCGCCGAGTGTTGCGCCGGTGACCGTCATCGTCGAGAGATCGAGCTTGGAGGAGAGCTTTGCCATCAGCGCCCTCAGACCGCCGGCATAATAAAAATCCTCCATCAGATAGGTCTTGCCGGTCGGGCGGATATTGGCGAGCACAGGTGTTGTGCGGCCCGCATGGTCGAGATCGTCAAGCGTCAGCGGTATGCCTGCACGGCGTGCCATCGCGACCAGATGCACGATGGCATTGGTGGAACAGCCTGTCGCCATGGCGACCGTCACGGCGTTGTCGACTGCCGCCTGTGTAACGATCTTAGCGGGCACGAGGTCTTCCCAGACCATCTCGACAATGCGCCGGCCGACCGCCGACGACATGCGGATATGGTTGGAATCGGCGGCCGGAATGGAACTCGCGCCCGGCAGCGTCAGCCCGAGCGCTTCGGCGATTGCCGTCATCGTGCTCGCCGTGCCCATGGTCATGCAGTGGCCGTAAGAGCGGGCGATGCCGGCCTCCACCTCGACCCATTCGGCTTCAGAAATCGTGCCGGCACGGCGCTCGTCCCAGAATTTCCATGCATCCGAACCGGAGCCCAGATATTCACCACGATAATTGCCGCGCAGCATCGGGCCAGCCGGCAGGTAGATCATCGGCAGGCCCATGCTGAGCGCACCCATAACAAGACCGGGCGTGGTCTTGTCGCAGCCGCCCATCAGCACCGCGCCATCGACCGGATGTGAACGCAGCAGCTCTTCCGCCTCCATGGCGAGCATGTTGCGATAGAGCATGGTCGTCGGCTTGACGTAGCTTTCCGACAGCGACAGCGCCGGCAGTTCGAGCGGGAAACCGCCGGCTTGGAGGATTCCGCGCTTCACATCCTCGACGCGATGCTTGAAATGCGCATGGCAGGGGTTGGCATCTGACCAGGTGTTGAGGATGGCGATGACGGGCTTGCCCGCCCATTCCTCCGGCGCGTAGCCCATCTGCATGGTACGCGAACGGTGGCCTGAACTTCTGAGGTCGTCGGGCGCGAACCATCTGGCACTGCGCAGCTTGGAAGGTGTCTTTCTGGCCTTCATCGTTTTGAAGTCCTGTCTCGAACTGAAGAAAATGCCGTCCCGTTTCTGGCGAAACGGCTTTGCATTGGCTTGACTAAAGCACTAATGTATCAGTGCATCAAGCCACAAAATATGTTTAAACGATCGGCAGTGCTTCGACAGGATGGATGGCTAGGCGTGAAAGTTAACCGGACGCAATTTGCCCTTGACCGAACACGCCAGGTCGCGCCGCAAATTCTTGAAATCCTTCGTTCCCGCATTCTCTCCATGGATCTGACGCCGACAACGGTTCTGTCCCGCATCGCGCTGCAGAGCGAGTTCAATGTCAGCCAGACGCCGGTGCGCGACGCCCTGATACGGCTTGAAGAGGAGGGACTGGTCGAGGTCTATCCGCAATATGCGACTGTTGTCGCCAAGATCGATATCGACCACGCCGCCCAGGCGCATTTCCTCAGGCTGTCGATCGAACTCGAGGCGGTCCGCCGGCTGACGCTCGAAAGCCCGGCCGAGACGGCGCAGGTATTGGAGCGGATACTTCGGCAGCAGGAGGCGGTGGCCTCGCCGGATCAGTTTGATCAGTTCGATTCATTCGACAGGGATTTCCATCGCGCGCTCTTTGAGCGCAGCGGCATTCTGGGTCTCTGGGCAACGGTGCGGCGTCTGAGCGTCCATCTCGACCGGCTGCGCCGCCTCAACCTGCCGATGCCCGGCAAGTTGGAGACGGTGCTTGCCGATCACCGTGCCATTGTTGAAGCGGTTCGCTCCGGCGAACCTGAAAGGGCGGTCGCGGCCATGCGCAAGCACCTGTCCGGTACGCTGTCGATCATCGATTTCATCTGCGAACAATATCCCGATTTCGTCCAGCGCTAAGGGCAGCCTCAGACAAGCAGGCAGCGCAGAAGATGGCCGGAGGCGTCGCTTTGATCCGGAGCGGCCATGCGTCGCGTGGTGACGAAGACTATGCGCGGCATTGTCCGGTTCATCACGAGCTTGGTCGGATGGGTTACCGGTAGCTCCACCGGCTCAAGCGGTTCACCCGATGGCGCAAAGCGTAGCAACTGCGAGCCGCCGACACCGGCAATCCAGTAGACGCCGTCCTCATCGACGAATGCGCCATCGGGCCGTCCGGCAAAGGCATGCGTGGTCGCAAAGACCCGCCGGTTGGACGGCGTGCCGGTGGCAAGATCATAGTCGCAGGTCCAGATGGCCTGAACCGAAGGATGGGAATCGGAAAAATACATTCTCTGTCGTATCGGATCGAAGGCTAGGCCATTTGGCGTCCAGAAATCTTCGAAAACCCTGCGGTGGCTAAAATCGGGCTCGATGCAGAAGATCGCTCCCGCTGGCGCTGCGATCTCTCGTTGCATCGTGCCGGCCCAGAGCCGGCCGGCGGGATCGAGCGTACCATCGTTGAAGCGCACATCCGCGCGGCTTTCCGGCGCACAGACGCGCGTGAACAGGCCTGTCCGCCGATCAAAGAGGAAAATGCCGGTCGCAAGGCCTGCGAGCAACGTTCCATCTGTCCGCAGCGCAATGCAGCCGACTGCTTCGGGTGCGTCCCATGTCGAGGTCTTGCCGGTTGTCGAATCAGTGCGAAGCAGCCTGCGGCCATCGGTATCAACCCACCAGATGCAATTTTCAGTCTCCGACCAGATCGGGCTCTCGCCGAGATGCGCCCAGTGGTCGGAGAAGACTTCGAATGTGATCGTCATTTCGCCCCAGGCTTGCCTCGCCGTGTCCGCACCAAAAGAAGGGAATTCTGGATCAAAAAAAATCGTAATTCTAGCTAAGCTTATTGGAATTCCAGAATCGTATTCTCAAACGCCGACTGCGTAGGACCAATAATTTAGGTAGGTGCCCGCGACCTGCGTTTCCAGTTTCAGCCCTGCGATGACATCCAAACTAATTGAGATTTTATCCAAACGAACGGGATTTTGGCGTGGGCGGCGGACAAGGATCCTCTGGGCCTCAGGGATGAGGTTTGCGCGGCAGCTTTTTACGCGACGGGTGGTAGCGGTTGTCAGGACTGCGGGTGTGGGATCCGCCACGATGAATGGTTGTGTTTTCCCCATCCATGTTCTCGGTAACCAGAAGATCGGTCACCATCAGTCCCTCAAGCGACGACATAATCTTGTCGTCGCTTGTCGCACCAGCAATTCGTCTCAGACTGCCATGTTCGAAGCTGCCGACATCACCTCCCGCGGGGCGGGGCCGCCGAACATATGGCGGCCACCATCCTCGACTTCGGTGAAACACCAACGCACGACGCCATCTCGATCGAGCAGAAATTCGCCGACAAGTTGGCCGTGGCCGGTGGCGATCATCTGCGTGTCGTCCTCGGTGAATTCATAGCCATCCGCCTTGTCGAGATATTCCACCGCCTCCATCACGCCCATGGGCGCCGGAAGCTCGCCCGGCATGTCGATCTGCATCGAGGACACAGTGCTCATGCTGACTTTGTGCGGCCAGTCGTTCTCGTTTTCCGTGAACTGAAGGTTCGGCAGGCCGAAGGCCTTGTGCGATACCCGTTCCGGATCGGAAGCCGCCAGCAGATTGGGAAGCGGGTGGTAGCGGAAATAGAGGCGGGCGCGATCGATCGGCGTGTTGACGACGGTCAGGCTATCGATGCCTTTCTCCTGTAAGGCATCGGTGAGTTCGGCCATAGCGGCGATCTGCCGGCGACAGAAGGGGCAATGCAGTCCGCGGAACAACCCGACGAGCACCGGCTTCTGGCCGCGAAAATCGTCAATGGCGATCTTGCCCTGGCGGGTGATCGCATCCAGCACCACGTTCGGCGCGCGATCTCCTGGCTGCAATGGTTTTGCTACGTGGTTCTCCTGCATCTTTCATTCCTCCCTTTATGCGTTGGATACGATTCTCCTCATCGATCTCCTGCAGTCGTTGCAACGGGGACAGTCAGTCGAGGAACGGCAATACGACGAGCGTGGCTGGATCGAGGTTGTGGCGGATGCATACATCCTGTGCCAGCGTGAAATACCGTTCCGCCTCGTCTATGTCGTCATGCTCGAGGCTGAGTGTCGCCAGACCATCATAGCACGGAAAGAGCAATTGCGGCTCGTCAATTTCCTTCGCAACCTCAAGGGCTTCCTCGTAATACTTACGAGCTAGCTTCGGCTGCCCATGGCACTGATGAATCTGGGCGAGCACAATCAGCGGCACGGAGAGATGATCGCGCTGATCGAGCGCCCGGTCGATTTCGACGGCCTTTTCCGCCGCCGGCACGCCTTCGGCGGCGCAGCGATCGGTGAAAGTGCAGCAGGAGACTGCGAGATTGGCGAGAAGGCGCGCCTGGAAGCCGAGATCGCCGATACGGGTCGCCACCTCTAGTCCGCGCCGGCAGATCCTGATGGCGTTGCCCGGATCGACGATGGTGTAGAGGACACCGAGATTGGAATAGGCGCGACAGGCGGCACTTTGCAGATCGGCCTTTTCGGCGACGGAAAGACTGTGTTCCACTTCCAGCACGGCATCGCGCCGCCGCCCGAGCCGCGCAAGTGCGGCACCCTTGGTGTTCAGCGCCTCCGCCATCGCGCGCGCTGCCTCCCGTCCGGCCTCAGTCGTTCCGTCGATCGGTAGCGTTTGCAGGCGTTGTAGGGCTTGCGTGGCCCACTCGGCGGCAGCGGCCTGATCCCCCATGCGGAAGGCCAGATGACCGCGCTCCTGTAGAAGATGCGCATGTTCGACCGGCGCATCGATCGCCGCGATCAGTGCTTCAGCCTCGGCGCAATGTGTCTCCGCTTGATCGCGGCGCCCGGCATCGAGATGCAGGCGGCCGATCTTTCGCAGTATCCTCGCTGCGGCGATAGGGTCGTCCTTGGAGCGATGGATCGCAAGCGCGCATTGGTAATGGTTCAAGGCAGCGTCGCGCAGACCGGCCGGGCCGCAGAGATCGGCAAGGCGCTCCAGGAGTGCCGGTTGCTCCGGCGTCACCTCGGCTTCGTTTGCGAAGGCAGCAAGCGCCTGGCGGTAAAGGCGCATCGCATCGTCATTGGCGTAGGTCTTGCGCGCCAGATCGCCCGCCGCCATCAGATAGGCTGCTCCCTTGGCTCTTTCGGTGGTTAGGCTGAAGTGGTGGCCGAGCAGCGCCAGATGCTCGGGCCGGTCGGGAGAGGCGCCATATTGGCGTTCCAGAAACTGGCCGATCCGTCGATGAAGCTCCATGCGTTTTTGCAGCAGGAGATTATGGTAGATGACGTCATGCATCAGCGTCTGGCTGAATCGATAGCCCGGCGATACAGCGGCATCGGGGCCGCGCAGTTCCTCGATGATATTGGCGTCGCAGAGGTAATCCAATGCAGCATCGATGCCGGCCGGATCGGTGGCGACGGTGCGCAGGAGCGCGGTATCGAACTTCGGTCCCACCACCGCCGCCTCTTGCGCCGACCGCCTTATCTCCTGCGGCAGACGATCGACGCGGGCAAGCAGCAGCGCTTGCAGATTGACCGGGATATCGACATCCGTGTCTTCGGCCGCAACATGCCAGTGCTGACCGTCATGATGCAACGTGCCCATGTCGATCAGTCCCCGAAGGATTTCCTCGATGAAAAGCGGATTTCCGCTGGCCCGCTCAAGGATGCGCTTTCGCATCAAGACCGGCAGCTTTCCGTGAGCCTCGCCGAAAAACGCGGCAAGCAGCTTCTGCCCGTCGGCTGCCATGAGCGGACCAAGGCGTTGCACGGTGACGCTGACACGATCGGAATTCAGCGGGTCGGTCTGCGATGTCGGCCGGTAGATCGCAAGCAGCATCAGCCGGCTGCGCTCCAGCCGGTCCATCATGAAGCGAAGCACTTCCAGCGAGGCGGCGTCCGCCCAATGCAGATCCTCGATAACGAGCAGCAGCGGACCCTGTCCCAGCCGCCGCTCGAAGACGGTGCGGACCGCATAGAAGATCTGCCGCCGCAACTGCTCCGGCTCGATATGCCGCAACGCGCCGTCGGGGTCACCGAGGCCGAGGACATGCAGGAAGAGCGGCAAAAGCCCCTCGACTTCCTCCTGCGTGAAATCCAACGCGCGAAACCCCGTCGACAGCAGTTGCCGCGTCCTGTCGGGATCATCCCGCTCGCCGACGCTGTAGGCGCTCCGCACCACGGCGGCAAGCGTACCATAGGATTGTTCGCCGAGGGGAGAGCAAGTGGCTTTGCGAATGGCGAGGCCCGGGAAACGGCCGGCATTGCCGGCGATTGTCACGAATTCATTCGCCAGGCGTGATTTGCCGATGCCCGCTTCGCTGATCAAGCGAACAAGCTGTGCCGTGCCGCCGCAGGCAAGATCGAGGCATGTCAGCAACCGCGACAGTTCCGCGTCCCGTCCGATCATCGGCGCTTGCAGGCCGAAACTTTCGAGCCCCCGCGCGGTATGCGGCGCTTCCAGGAGCCCTGTCAGTCGATGGACATGGACGTTACCACTTTTGCCCCGCAGTGTCTGTGCGCCGAGACTATCGAAGGCAAAGGCATGACGGGTGAGGCGATAGGTCAGCGGCCCGACGAGGATGTCGTTTTCGCCGGCCATGGACTGCAGGCGCTGTGCCGTATTCACCGTGTCGCCGGTGACAGAATAGGACTTTGCGCCAACCGCACCGAAACCGCCGGTGACGACAGGTCCGCTATTGATGCCGATATGCAGCCGCAGCGGTACGCGCGCGCGTGAACGCCAGCGCGTGCCGACCTCGGTGGCCCGATCGATCATGTCGAGCGCCGCGTTAAGCGCTCGGATCGGATCGTCCTCATGCGCCACAGGCGCGCCGAACAACGCCAGCAGCGCATCGCCGACGAACTTGTCGACGAAGCCTCCATAAGTTTCAACCGCCCGGGTCATCTCTTCGAACAATTCGTTCTGCAGCGCCCGCATGACTTCGGGGTCGATCTGCTCGCTCAGAGTGGTGAAGCCGCAGAGATCGGCAAAGAGCACGGTCACCGGCCGCCGATCGGCATCGCTGTCTGATTTTTCCGGTACCGCCACCTCGGTACTTGACTTCAGGACGGGCTGCATTTTGCTGGCAAGCGACGCGCCGCAACGGGGGCAGAAGGCGAAATCGGGCTGACATGAGTAGCCGCAGCCAGCACACAAGAGCGGCTGCTTTGCGCCGCATCGCGGACAGAAAGCAAAACCGCTTTGAATGTCGAAACCACAGCCGGCGCATTCCATCGCACGCGTCTCACGAAGAGCCCACTTTGTTCGGCTGATCAGCCGCTACTGGCGGGCTTCAAAAGCGAAGACAAGCATGAACCTGCTGCCACTTGCCTGCAAGCACTAAACAAGTGGTCGGATTGACGTGTCAGCGTTGAATATCAGGCTGCGAACGGGATCTGAAGCGCACGTCAAACGGCGTCGCCTCGCCCTGACAGAAACTGCCGAAATCGTTCGGATTTCGGCTGCGTGAAAAGCTCGGCAGGCGCGCCGGCTTCTTCGATGACACCCTCGTGAAGAAACTTTATTGGAAACGTCGCGCGCAAACGCCATCTCGTGCGTCACGATCAGCATACTGCGGCCATCGGGACCGTCGATCACCGTCACCATTTCAAATTTCGCAATAAAATCGAAACTATTGGCGCAATTGTGAGCGCCCCACGCTTGCGGCACTATCAGCCCGTCGGACGAACACGTCCTGAAGCATGGCTTTGTCCAGCGACAGGTCGGCCACCATCCGCTTGAGCTTGGCATTCTCCTCCTAGAGCTGCCGCAGACGCTTCATCTCCGAGGGCATCAGCCCTGCATATTTTTTGCGCGAGTTGTAGAAGGTCGCGTCCGAAATTCCTGCCTTGCGGCGGACTTCACCGATCGGCATTCCGTCCTCTGCCTACTTCAAAACGAATGCGATCTGCGCTTCCGAAAACTTCGAGGCCTTCATCGAATTCTCCTCTTCTGCCCAACAGGGATCATAAGTGGAAAATTCCAAGTCTGAATGGCCTAATTCAACGGGGGCACGTCATGCTACGCAAAGAGGTTCTAAAGCGCTAATGCATGAGTATATCAATACGACATGCGTCGGTAGGCGGTCACTTGCCGAACCCGGGGTGAACTGAAGAAGGTGAGGCAGTGCTGGCTGGTTGGCAGGCGCGAGGATAGCGTCTTATGGCGAGCATGGCCCCAATGCGGAACGCGAAGCCGTGGGGCGGTTGGTCACGCTTCCTCGCAAAACGTTATGCCGAAGCTCCTGCGGCTGCCCTTGTCACGACCTCGTGTGACGTGAATTCCCGCTTTCCTGCGCGCTTCGCGCGGTGCTATGCTGAAGCCCCGATAGGCTCCATTGTCTCCCGACCGACCGTGCCCTATGGTTTTTCGCGGCTTTGCAAACCATGCCGTTTACCATTTGGTTGCCAAAAAACCATAATTACCCGCCTAGATCGCACATCGACAACAGGCACTAAGAATTGGATCGAAGCTGAATGCGCATACCATACGTTTTTCTTGCTGCATTTCTTGCAGTCGCGCAGTCCGCCTATGCTGAAGTCGCATCACCGCCTGTTTTGGCGCCGCTAAAGCAACAGGCGCAAGCCGCTCAGTTGAGTGCACAACTTCTCACGCGATACAGTTACAGGCCCATTCCACTCGACGACGCCTTGTCAGCCAGAATTATGGATCAGTTTATCAAATCACTGGATCCGGACCATGTGCTCTTCCTGCAAGCGGACATCGACAAGTTCATGTCTGAGCGCAGCGAGATCGACGATGCCATCGAACGGAAGGATTTGAAGATCCCGTTTGCGATCTTCAACGCGTATGAACAGCGTATTGTCGATCGCATGAACTACGCGCGCAATTTGCTGAAGCAGGACTTCGATTTCGGTGTGCAGGAAAATTATTCGGTGCTGCGCGACAAAGAGCCCTGGCCGCAGTCGGAAGCCGAGAGCAATGAGCTTTGGCGCAAGCGCGTCAAAAGCGATTGGTTGCCGTTGAAACTCGCCGGCAAAACCGACGCGGTCATTCGCGAAACGCTCGACAAACGTTACGCAAACGCTCTCGAGCGCGCCTATCAGTATAAAAGCGACGACGTTTTCCAGTTGTTCATGGACGCCTATGCGACGTCGATCGACCCGCACACGGACTATTTCGGCGCGAGTGCTTCGGCCGACTTCAATATCTCGATGAAGCTTTCACTGTTTGGGATCGGTGCGGTACTGCAGGAGCGCGACGACTACACGACGATCCGTGAACTCGTGCCTGGCGGTCCGGCCCAATTGTCCGGCAAGCTCTCGGTCGGAGACCGCATTACCGGCGTTGGTCAAGGCAAGGATGGTGCGATAAAAGAAGTGGTCGGCACGCGCCTTGATGAAGTCGTGCAATTGATCCGCGGGAAAAAAGGCTCCGTCGTGCGCTTGGACATCTTGCCGGCGGATGCCGGAGCAGATGGCACGCACCGCGTTGTCAGCCTTGTGCGTGATAAAATCAGTCTCGACAAGCAGGCTGCCAGGAAGGCCGTGCTGTCCGTGAACGTCGGCGACGTCACACGCAAAATCGGGGTGATTACTCTGCCGACATTCTACGAGGATTTTGAGGCCCGGCACAAAGGCGACAAGGACTATAAAAGTGCAAGCCGCGATGTCGCCAAGCTTCTCGACGAACTGAAGCAAGAAAAGGTCGATAGCGTTCTCATCGACGTGCGCAATAATGGCGGCGGTTCATTGGACGAGGCGATTGATCTGACCGGTCTGTTCATCGGCAATGGCCCGGTGGTTCAGCAACGCGGTAGCGATGGTAAGGTCGAGGTCAGAAGCGCTGAGTTCGCAGCGCCTGTCTGGACAGGCCCGATGGGTGTCCTGATCAATCGCGGGTCGGCATCGGCTTCAGAGATTTTTGCTGCAGCAATTCAAGACTACGGTCGAGGCGTGATCGTCGGCGAACCCAGTTTCGGGAAGGGGACGGTTCAGACCGTCGTTGATCTTGACCAGATGGTTCGCAACAGTAAACCCGAATTTGGGGAGCTGAAAGTGACGATTGCCCAGTTTTTCCGGGTCAACGGCGGTACGACGCAGCTGCGCGGTGTGACGCCTGATATCAGTTTGCCTGGACTTTCCGATCCGACGAGCTTCGGCGAGACCAGTTATGACAATGCCCTGCCGTGGGCGCAGATCAAGCCCGCGAATTACGCGCCCGCCGACACGGTCACGAAGTTGTTGCCGACACTGCAAAGCCGCCACGATGCGCGGGTTGGGAGCGATCCGGACTTCCAAGGTCTTGTGAAAGACATTGCCGACCTGAAGGCGCAGCGCGAGAAGGGGATTATCTCTCTCAATGAAGCCGAACGTCGCAAAGAAGCGACTGCTCGAGAAAATCGACGGAAGTCTCGAGCCGAGTTAGGCGATGGCGAAGGTCCCGGTGGAGATGATGGCCTGGAGTCAAACGAGCGCAGCCTGAGCGCTGATATTGCCATTGAAAATGCACGCAAGAAAGCAAAAGACGTCTTGCTGAACGAGGCAGTGGCCATTCTTGCCGACGAGGCGGATTTACAGAAAGGCGTGTTGCGGGCAGCTACGAAACAATCTGGGGACACGAACGGGAAATAGTCATACCCGATCAATTTCGTGGGGCTCCGGGTAGGCCAGCCATGACGGCGGCGGTCGACCACCGGCATGAAATAAAGCAGATGATCGAGATTCCGACTGGCGAAAGGCGTGACTACCGCCAGTCGCGGTCGCGATCCCAGCGATCGTAGCGTCTGTATTCGCGCCAGCCGCGATGGGGACGATCCCAACCGTAACTGCGATCCCACCCGTAGTAGCGTCGCGGCGGCGGTGCCCACCGGTTGGGTCGGCAAAAGCCGCGCGGGCTCAGATGATAACCGCGGCCACATGCATAGTCGACCGTTATGATGTTTGAGACCGCCGGCGCCGCGACACTGCCAACAGGCATGGCATTTGCGGCTCCAGCTGTTATTCCGGCTGCGAGAAGGGCTATAGTGACTAGAAGCTTTCGCATCTTCGTTTCTCCGATTGTCGGAGGGATTTAGCGCCTGTCCCAGTGAACCGAGGCTGAAAACACCGTTCACCTGAGCTTCACCTGCTAGTCGCGCTCCCAGCGATCACGCCGGTCATCGCCGCGTCGATCGTTGTTACCGGAGTTGGATGTCTGTAAATGCTCCAGCACCTGCAGAACTGCGTCGGCGCAGTCCTTCGTGGAGTCCCCGTCGGCGCACCTGAGGTCGATCCTGGTCTGGCCGTTCTCGATGTGGAACCGGGCGCCGCGCTCCCTCGGCTGCGACCGCCAATCAGCGTCCGCTCGGTCTTCGTTTTTGCGTGAAGAATTCGGCGGAGGTGGTGGATTTTCCCGACTGGATTCCGGCGATGCGGGTGGAGGCGGCGATGGTTCATCTGGGGCCTGCGCAAAGGCGCAAGTGGAGATCAATCCAATGATAGCCGCCGATAGTCCTATGATTTTCTTCATGACGTTACCTCGCTTGTGCGGAGGTAACGAAGGGTCGAGGCGATAGTTCCTATCGTGAAGCTTTGGCTTGTGTGTGACGATGCAGACGACTGTATCGTTCAGTCCGATCTTGACTGTCGCGAACAGATCGCATGCTGCTGCAAGCACTGTTTCCCGTGTCTGATCAATAACTCAATGAAGGCCCTGCAGCCGATTCCGCCGCTCATTCAACAATTCATGTTGGACCAGGTCTCTCGCTTCGTTTGAAAGACCATTCGGCCCGGATAGTCCCAGCTCGGTTAACCTCGCTTCGATCGCCTTGGGAATGCTATCCGCTTCGTGCTGGCAGAGCCGCACAAGCCACTTCCATTCGTCGCTTGTCATGTCCCTTCGCGCGACCATCAACTGCCTCCCAGCCAAGGATAACTGTAATTTTGAGAATACCACAATTCTCGTCGAGAGGCAGCAATGTCAGCCGCTTCACAATCGAGCCTTCCGGACTTGTCCGATCGCTTGCCTTCCACGCTGACACTGGGCCTGAGCCGTTGGGTCACCGATCATGACGACACTGTCTTGAGGGCCGATTTCGTGAGCCGGAACCCTCGGCCAGCAAGCTCGGAAAGCGTGTGTTAGCGCCCTAAATCGGGTTGCAAAGACTGGGAGGAGTGGGGCGGCTGCAACCTATCCTTGACTCTGATAGCCTGCTATCCGACAGTGCTGCCTGTTAAATCCATGGGGATTCGATGGGCCTCACGAAAGGCTTCACGATTGTCGGCAGGGCTGCGATAGCCGCCCTCGTGTCAATGTTCCTTGCGCTCTCGCTTGTCTTGGGCTTCTGGCTGCATTCGAGCTACATGTCCGCCGTCAGGCGTGGAGAAGATCAGGTCACAGCCACGGCCAAGATCGTTGCAGCCAACGCGATCTGGATCAACTCCCTGGCGCGCCAGACCCTTCACCGCATGGACGATGCGTTCGGAACGGCGGATGCCTTATCAGACGGGGATCGCGTTCGAAGGTTCAACGCCGCGACGGCCGAATTGCCGACCACGGCAACCGCCTATGTGGTCGCTGCGGACGGGACCGTGCTCTATTCGACCGATCGGGAAAGCAGCCCCGCCGACATCGTCGACCAGACCTTTTTCCGCCGCCTGGCCAATGGCGCAGAAGACTATACGTCGGCGATGACCGTCATGCGCAACACGGATCGCCACGTCTTCCTCTCGGCTGCGCGCATCGAGCGGAACGACAGGTTCGAAGCCGTCGCGATCCTGGCGTTCGATGTCGGGATGCTGCGGTCGATCTGGGACGCTGCGTCGCTCGGGCCAAACTCGACGGTGAGCTTCCTGAGGCGCGATGGAAAGCTGATCGCCAGGTATCCCGAGCCGAAAGAGGCTGTCGATCTCGGCAACTACATCCTGTTTACCGACTATATGCGTAAGGCAACGTCGGGCTCTTATGTGTCTGTCTCCCCCGTCGACAAGGTCGAAAGGCTGGTGGCATACCGCATCGTCGAGCGGACGCCCTTCGTCGCCATCGCATCGGCCGACACCGCGGCAATCCTCAAGCCCTTCTGGACCGATGTTTCGATTGCCGCGCTGATCGTTCTTCTGGCCCTTTGTGCGGCCGTGATCGGCGGGTTGAAGATCCTGAGGTTGGCGCATGCGGACGCGCGCCACACCGCCGAACTTGCCGAGGCGCTTCGAACCAATCAGGTGCTGATGCGGGAAATTCATCACCGGGTGAAAAATAATCTGCAGACCGTGATGGCGCTCATCCGGCTGCAAGGCTTGCGGCCTGAAACCGTTCGAAGGGTGAACGAGCGGATCGTCGCCATGTCGGCGGTGCACGAACAAATGTATGGCTTCGATCAGTTCAGTAGCGTCACTGCACGGCAGTTCGTCCCCAACCTGGTTCGCACGCTGGTCGGGCTGCATGATCGTGAAATCAAGCTGACCTTCGAGATCGACGACATCAGGATCGATGCGGATAAGGCTACGCCATTTGCATTGCTGCTAAACGAACTTCTGACAAACAGCATGAAATACGCCTTTGTCGGCCGGGCCGACGGACATATCCGCATCAGGCTGCTTCAGCGTCCCGACGGCAAGGTCCTGCTTGAAGTGGCAGACGACGGCGTCGGATATGAGCCGGTTGCAACGGAAACCGGCATGGGAAGCAGGTTGATCAAATCCTTCGTCGGCCAGATGGATGGGACCTACGATACCGAGCGGGCTCAAGGTACGGTCTTTACCGCTCTATTGTCGATTACTGCACGGTAGCTGAGTGCCGGACATTTGGAGCGGCGGACAACGTGTGCGGCGGTCTGACGCCACACGTCTATGGACCTCAGATCTACGGTGATCTGCTGGCGATCTGGAAGACTTAGACAAATGACGTGCGTGATTCGCATCGACAGCCGGCTGGCGACGCGGTCTGACGGGTTGAAGCATACCCATTCGGAAGCCGAGTTATGATACCAGCTCTGCTGTCACCGCGTATCTTTAGGGGGAAAGTTCGGTCTCTTCGCAGCTTGGCATTGCAAGTTTCGTGCCCTGGATTATTTGATAGGGCTCGAAGAATACATCCGGAGTGTCTGTTGAACAAAACCCGGCCAGCGCTCCTTCTCATTACGGCGTCGCTCATTCCGGTCATAATACTGGCGGCGCTGATGGGAAGGTTCTTCATCAAGGAGCAGCAAGCCGCTCTCGACGATGACATTCGCGGCCGGGCAGCAACGCTGGCCGCCACTCTTCAACGTGAACTCAAGAGCCAGATCCAGCTGCTCTCGATCGTCGCCGACTCTCCCCGCCTCGACCCACCGATTCCGCGCGCCGCCTTTGCCGAGACTGCGCGGCGTCTGCGCGACCGGGTGCCTGAATGGGAGCAGATCCGGATTTCGAACGAGAAAGGCGAGGTGGTTCTGTCGTTTCCACCGCTTGATCCGTCGGTCGATACGCGCGTTGTGGACATGGAAAGCCATGACGCCCTGGTTCGCACAGGTGTCGCCCTGGTCGGCAATATCGCCATCGGCCCGAAGGGCCAGGCGGCCTTTGCGTTGCGCGCTCCGATCCAGAGAACCGATCGTTTGAGAGCCGTCCTATCGGTGGTGATCCGTCCGACGATCGTGACCAAACTGCTTTATGCCAATGGACTTCCAGGATCCTGGTCGGCCTGGATTGTCGATGGACAGGACCGCCTGGTGGCATCGACCGGCGCTCCCGCGCTTGCCGGTAATCCGGCCAGCGAATTCGCAACCTTTTCAGGCCAGGACATCGGCTCGGCCACCCTCAAGGACGGGATGGAGCTTCGGGTCGCCGAAGTCGCGCTCGCCGACACGCCCTGGCGGGTAAGGGTTGGCCTGCCGGTCTCCGACTATGAGCGGCTGGCGCGCAGGGCCACCATGCTACTTGTGACGGCGAGTTGTTTCACGCTCCTGCTGTCCGGCTCGGCTGTATTCCTCTTTTATAGGGAAGTGCGCGCCAGAAACCGGGAATGGGAGAGCATGGCCAACTGGCAGCGGATGGATGCGCTTGGAAAGCTGACGGGGCAGGCGGCCCACGATTTCAACAATCTCCTGATGGTTTTCCAGTCCGGGGTGGAGGGCATCAAGAGGCGACGAAATGATGAACAGCGCGTGACGCAGCTTCTGGCGCATATGAGCGATGGCGTGGCTCGGGGAAAGGCGATCACGCAAAGGCTGCTGTCGTTTTCAAGGCGCTCCAACCAGGGCGCCTCCCAGGTCGAGCTGGACGTCAGGCTTGCCGAATTGTCTCCGCTATTGCGCCAAGCCGTCAACGACGCGATCCTGATGGAAATCAGGGTGCCGGAAGATACCTGGCCGGTTCACGTCGATCCTGCCGGGCTTGAAATTGCCCTGATCAACATACTGACGAATGCGCGCGAAGCCATGACGGGAGGCGGAAAGGTGACCATTTCCGCCCGCAACGTGCTCGACGCCGCCACGGAGGATTCCGGGCTGGAGGGGCCGTTCGTCGCGCTGACGATTTCCGACACTGGGACAGGTGTTGCCCCGGAAAATCTCGCACGGGTGTTCGAGCCGTTCTTTTCCACCAAGAAGAATGGTGGCTCGGGCCTTGGTCTGACGCAGGTCCACAGTTTCGCCACCGGCAACGGCGGTGCAGTCAAGGTCGCAAGTCTGGCCGGCCACGGCAGCGCCTTTACCCTGCTTCTGCCGCGATCAAACGAGCCGCGGGCGGTGCGTGCCGATCCAGGCCCTTCGGCGAACCTTCCCCGTACGATTATGGTCGTCGACGACACACCGGCATCGCTGGAATCCGTGCGACTGGCGCTCGACGGCATCGTGCCGACGATCTTCGTAGCCGCAGGTGGATCCGAGGCGATCGAGATCCTGGACCACCATCCCGAAATCGAGGCGATCGTTAGCGACATCATGATGCCAGGCATGTCGGGCATCGAGCTCGCCGAGGAGATCCGCCGCAGAAACGCGTCTCTGCCCGTCGTGCTGATGACCGGCTATAGCGACAGGCTGGAAGCCGGTACAGAGGTTGGACGTCCGGTCGTCCCGAAGCCCTTCAAGGTCGAGGATCTGGCCGCCTGCCTCGATAAGGCGAAGACCTCGGTGGTCCAATCGGCAAACGTCGTGCGTCTGGAAATTCCGACGAAGGGCTGATCAGCTTCGACGTCTGCGTGGGATTCATTTTTCGCGGTCTCGACTGTCGCGGGCGGCTTCGCAGCGCCTAATGGTCTGCGACTTCGAGCAGGAGGAGATCGCCGTATTCCTCCGGAAGCTAACCAACTGATTTAAAAACCCTTCGCCTGCTCACGAATTCATGGCTCCCGTCGAACGGATGGCGAAGCGCAGTCGAAACCGAAGCGGCGCATCTCCACCGCGCGGCATAGTCAGCCTCTCAAACCGAATCGCCCACAGCTGATAACGGCTCTTGACAGGCAAACCCTTGTCATGGAGTGTAAGTAAAGCGTTTTACTAAAGCGGTTTACAAAACTGATGGCGCATGGACGGACCCCAGGCTTGAAAGATGTCGCGAAAGCTGCCGGCGTGTCGGTGACGACCGTCTCGCGCATGCTGAACGGTTCGCTGGATTTGCCCGCGCTCACCAAGCAGCGGATTGAAAATGCTATCACTTCCCTCAAATACCAGCCGAACCCTCACGCGCGGCGGCTGAGCCGCGGTCGTTCCGACACGATCGGACTGGTCGTGCCCGATATCGCCAACCCATTCTTCGCGACCATGGTGGCGGCGGTCGAAGAGGAGGCGAACGACCGGGGGCTTGCCGTTTCGCTCTATGCCACCCTCAACCGGACCGGCCGTGAAGTCGCCTATCTCCGGCTGCTCGAGCATAATCACGTCGATGGCCTGGTTTTCGTCACCAACCACCCTGATAACGGGGATCTCGCGGCTCTCATCAATCGAACAGGCAAGGTCATCGTCGTCGACGAAGACGTTCCGCTTGCCAGTGTCCCGAAGCTCTTCTGTGACAACTTCCAGGGTGGCCATCTCGCGGGACGTCATCTGGCGGAGTTTGGTCATCGCGATGTGCTCTATGTCGGCGGCCCCGATGCGATGATCAGCACGCAGCGGCGTTTCAACGGATTGCGCAAGGGCCTGCAGGAGCGTTTCGGTGACGATACCTCGATCCGGCGCTACAACGGCGAATATACGATCGCCTGCGGGCGGGACATGGCACACCGCTTCCTGGAAGAAGGCATGCCGACGACCGCAATCTTCGCGAGCTCCGACGAAATCGCCATTGGCATGATCGAAGTCCTGAGGGAGAAAGGAATATCGATCCCCGAGGACCTGTCGATCATCGGCTTCGACGATGTCAGTCCGCTGCACCTCTTTGCGCCGCCAGTAACCGCGATCCGCCAGCCGGTGCGCGCCATCGGCCGGCGTGCGTTATCCCTTCTTCTCGAAACAAACTGGCAGGAGAGCAAATCGCTCGCCACCGAGGAACTCGTGCCAGTCGAAATCGTCGTGCGGAACTCCGTTGCGCCGCCGTCGACCCATAATAAGCAACGAGAACAAAACCAGAGGATGAGAACATGAAACAGATCAGACGTCGGGCGTTTACCGCCGCTCTTGCCTTCACCGCGCTCGCCAGCGCCACGCTCGGAGCGTCTCTTGCTCAGGCGGCCGGAAAGACCTATGCGCTTGTGCAGATCAATCAGCAGGCGCTTTTCTTCAACCAGATCAACGAAGGTGCCCAGAAGGCGGCCGATGCGTCAGGCGACAAGCTGGTCATCTTCAACGCCAACAATGAAGCTTCCGCCCAGAACAGCGCCATCGAAAACTACATCCAGCAGAAGGTTGATGGCCTGATCGTCGTTGCGATCGACGTCAACGGCATCATGCCGGCCGTCAAGCAGGCTTCGGATGCCGGCATCCCGGTCGTTGCCATCGATGCGGTCCTGCCGGACGGCCCTCAGAAGTCGCAGATCGGCGTCGACAACGGCAAGGCCGGCGCCGACATGGGCGCCTATTTCCTGGATTACGTGAAGAAGAACATGGGCGGCAAGGCCAAGGTCGGCATTGTCGGTGCGTTGAACTCCTACATTCAGAACATTCGCCAGAAGGGCTTCGAGGACGCCATCAAGAGCGATGGCATCGAGACATCCGGGGTCGTTGATGGCCAGAATATCCAGGATAACGCACTTGCCGCTGCCGAGAACCTCATCACCGGCAATCCGGACATGACGGCGATCTACGCTACCGGCGAGCCGGCTCTGCTGGGCGCGATCGCTGCAGTTCAGAGCCAGGGCAAGCAAGACAGCATCAAGGTCTTCGGTTGGGATCTGACTGCACAGGCAATCTCCGGTCTTGACGACGGCTATGTCGTTGCTGTCGTCCAGCAGGATCCGGCCGGTGAGGGCAAGGCGGCAGTCGAGGCTCTCGCCAAGCTGAGCGCAGGTCAGAGCGTCGAAAAGAGCATCTCCATTCCGATCACGATCGTGACGAAAGATAATGTCGAGCCGTACCGGGCCGTCTTCAAATGATGAGTGACAACCGGCCTGTTTATGCCGGAGCCGGGGAGGCGCAAGCCTCCCCGCATTCCTCCGGCTCGTCCGCGCGAACGCCTGCTGTCTCGCTGCGCGGCATCCGCAAGACCTTCGGTTCGCATCAGGCGCTGCGTGGCGTCGACCTCGATCTCTTTCCGGGCGAATGCCTCGGCCTTGTCGGCGATAATGCTGCCGGCAAGTCGACGCTGACCAAGATCATTTCCGGAACCTACTTACCGGATGAGGGAACGATTTCACTCAACGGCGAAGAGGTTCACTTTTCCGGGCCTGCCGATGCCCGAGACCGCAATATCGAGATGGTCTTCCAGGATTTGAGCCTGTGTGATCACATCGATGTTGTCGGCAATCTGTTTCTCGGGCGGGAGCTTACCAAGGGTCCCTTTCTCGATCGGCAGAAAATGATGAACGAGGCGCGCAGGATGCTGGACGCCCTCGAGATCCGCATTCCGCGTCTCTCCGCCAAGGTGGAGAAGCTGTCGGGCGGCCAGCGCCAGGCGATCGCAATCGCCCGCGCGGCATCGTTCAATCCCAAGGTCCTGATCATGGACGAGCCGACCTCGGCCCTTGCGGTCGCCGAAGTCGAAGCTGTGCTCGCTCTGATCAACAGGGTCAAGGCAAAGGGTGTATCCGTCGTCCTCATCACCCACCGCCTTCAGGACCTGTTCCGGGTCTGCGATCGCATCGCTGTCATGTACGAGGGTACAAAGGTCGCCGAGCGCGATATCGCCAAGACCAATCTCGAGGACCTCGTCAAGCTCATCGTCGGGGGAGAAAGACATTGACCGTCTACACCGAACGCGCCAAGGGCTCGCCGATGGCCGACTTCCTGAGTGAAAACGCCCAGGTCCTGTCGATCGCCTTCTTCTTTCTGGCCTGCCTCGTCTTCTTTTCGCTGACGACCACGACCTTCATGACGGCCGGCAATATTCTGAACATCGTACGGCAGGCTGCCCCCATTCTCGCAGTCGCGGTCGCCATGACGCTCGTCATCGTGACCGGGGGCATCGATCTGTCGGTCGGCTCGATGCTGGCCCTGATCAACGCAGTTGCTGCCATCGCGCTCGCCACCGGCATTCCCTGGCCGGTCGTCTGCCTCGGCATGCTCGCCCTCGGCGGCATCGTCGGCCTTCTGCAGGGTTGGTTCATCGCCTATCAGAATATTCCCGCCTTCATCGTCACCCTTGCCGGGCTTTCCATCCTGCGCGGCGTGGCACTCTATCTGACCCAGGGCTATTCGATCCCGATCAACAACGAGCCCGGCTTCTTCTATCTGGGACGCGGCGAACTGGCCGGCTTTCCCGTTCCGGCGCTGATCGCCATCCTGGTCGCGATCGTGGGCTATGTGATCATGGCAGTCACCAAATACGGCCGGCAGATCGTCGCGGTGGGATCCAACATGGAGGCGGCGCGCCGGGTCGGCATGCCGGCAAAATGGATCGTCGCCTCGGTCTATCTGGTATCAGGCGTTGCCTCGGCGCTCGCAGGCCTGTTGATTGCTGCCCGGCTCGGTTCCGGCTCGTCGAATGCGGCCGTCGGCTTCGAACTTCAGGTCATCGCGGCCGTCGTGCTCGGTGGCACCTCGCTGATGGGCGGACGCGGCACGATGATCGGAACCGTCCTCGGCACGATGACCATTGCCGTCATCGGCAACGGCCTGATCCTGATGCACATCTCGCCCTTCTTCACCCAAATCGTCACTGGTGCCATCATTCTGGTTGCCATCTGGCTGAACACCCGCATCTTCACCACCAATTTCCGCCTGATGGGCAGGAGGAGAAGCTGATGGTGGCGGACGAGCTTTCGCCGGGTCATGTGCGATCCGGAAATGTGATGACGGTCTCGGGGCCGGTTCCCGTATCGGAGATCGGCGTCACGCTGATGCACGAGCACATCCTCAACGATTGCCGTTGCTGGTGGCACGCGCCGAAGACGTCCGAGCGGCAATATCTCGCCGAAGGTTTCGTCTGCATGGAGATCCTCGGCGAACTCACGCAGGATCCTTTCGTCAACAAGCACAACATCACCCTCGATGATGAGCGGCTTGCAGTCACGGAACTCCAGGACTTCGCCGGCCTCGGCGGTCGAACGGTTGTCGAGCCGACATGCCAGGGCATTGGCCGCGATCCTCTTGCCCTGCGGCGGATTTCCAGGGCGACGGGACTGAACATCGTCATGGGTGCCGGCTTCTATCTCGGTTCCTCGCATCCGGCCAAGGTCGCCGGCATGTCTGCTTCCGAGATCGCGGACGAGATCGTCTCCGAAGCCACTATCGGCGCGGACGGTACCGACGTGAAGATCGGCCTGATCGGTGAGATTGGCGTATCGTCCGATTTCACCGCCGCCGAGGAAAAATCGCTGCGCGGTGCTGCCCAGGCGCAGGTGCGCACCGGTCTACCGCTGATGGTCCATCTCCCCGGCTGGTTCCGGCTGGGCCACAGGGTCCTCGATGTCGTCGCCTCCGAAGGCGGGGATCTCAGGCACACCGTGCTCTGCCACATGAACCCGTCACATGACGATCTCACCTATCAGTCCGAGCTTGCCGCCCGCGGCGCGTTTCTCGAATATGACATGATCGGCATGGACTTCTTCTATGCCGATCAGCAGGTGCAATGCCCGAGTGACGAGGAGTCGGCTCGCGCGCTCGTCAAGCTCGTCGAGATGGGGCATGCGGATCGCCTCCTGCTCTCCCACGACGTCTTCCTGAAAATGATGCTCAAGCATTACGGGGGCAACGGCTATGCCTATATCCTGCGCCACTTCCTGCCGCGCCTGAAGCGTCACGGTCTCGATGATGCGATGCTCGACATCTTCATGCGCGCCAATCCAAGGTCGGTTTTTCAGGCCAGCGCCTGACCGCCGCATAAAAAGAAATGGAAACATCATGACAAAGAAGGTTCTTCTCGTCGGCGAAAGCTGGGTCAGTTCCGCCACGCATTATAAGGGTTTCGACCAGTTCGGGAGCGTCACGTTTCATCTCGGCGCCGAACCGCTCGTTGAAGCCCTCAAGGGCAGCGCATTCGAGCTGACCTACATGCCGGCCCACGAAGCCGTTGAAAAATTCCCCTTCGACATGGTGGGACTCGACGCCTTTGACGCGATTATTCTTTCCGATATAGGCGCCAATTCCCTGCTGCTTCCCCCCGCGGTCTGGCTGCATTCGAAGACGGTTCCGAACCGGTTGAAGCTGCTCAAAGCCTGGGTTGAAAAGGGCGGCGGTCTGCTGATGGTCGGCGGCTATTTCTCGTTCCAGGGCATCGACGGAAAGGCGCGCTGGCGCCGCACGCCGGTCGAGGATGTCCTGCCGGTCACGTGTCTGCCCTATGATGACCGAGTGGAAATTCCGGAGGGAACGACGCCGGTCCTCGTCAAGTCCGATCACGCCACGGTTGCCGGCCTGTCAGGTGAATGGCCTCTGCTTCTGGGCGTCAATGAGGTAGAAGTGCGCAAGCGCGACGATGTCGAAGTCATTGCTCGCCTGCCGGATACGGAAGGCGGCCATCCGCTCCTGGTGACCGGACGCTTCGGCAAAGGCAGAACCGCCGCCTGGACTTCGGATATTGGGCCGCACTGGCTTTCGCCTGCCTTCTGCGAGTGGGAAGGCTATGGGCGTCTGTGGAAGAATATCCTCGGCTGGCTGACAGAGGCGAAGTAGGCGTCATTCGCCGGCGAGGATGCCGGCGAGTTCGGTCCTGCTCGGAAAGGCCGAACGCGTTCCGCGGCGGCTGACGGTAATGGCCGCCGCCGCAGTTGCATGATGAATGGCTTTGGCGTCGAGCGTGGTCGATCTGAGCGCGGCAGAGGCGAGGGCGACGGCCATGAATGTGTCGCCGGCACCGGTCGTATCGACGACCTCAACG
The DNA here is from genome assembly GCF_000281145.1 of Rhizobium sp. CF142. Classification (NCBI taxonomy): domain Bacteria; kingdom Pseudomonadati; phylum Pseudomonadota; class Alphaproteobacteria; order Hyphomicrobiales; family Rhizobiaceae; genus Rhizobium; species Rhizobium sp. CF142. The sequence continues at coordinate 91,382 of NZ_AJWE01000102.1, forward strand.
GCACGGGCAGGAACGGTTGCCAGCACCTGATTGCCGCTGGCAAGGATTGCACCGCTGCCGCCGAGGGTGAGCACGGTCTGCGCCACGCCGGCTTCGGCAAGGCGGTGGATCGCGGCCTCGCCGGATGATCCGGTCAGGCTTTCGGCCTCGCCCCTGTTGAGAAAGGCGATGTCGATGAACGGCCAGAGCTCGGCGAAATAGGGCCTGAGCGGCGATGGATTGAAGGCGGTCGTCAGGCCGCGGCGTCTGGCCTCGGCAAGAATGCCGCGGGTCACGTCTTCGCTGAGGTTGCCCTGCAGGACGACGAGGTCGCCGCCGACCGCATCGTCGAGCGGCGCAAGCGCCTCGGACAGGGTCAGTGCCTCGGCCGAGTCCGTCGTCGTGACGATGGCGTTTTCGCCATCGGGCGTCGTGAAGATGATGGAGAAGTCGCTGGAGCGGTGAGGACTGCCCAACAACCGGGCGTCCAGTGCTTCACCAGCAAGTCGGTCACGGATCGTCTGGGCGCGAAAATCCTCGCCGACGGCTGTGACAAGCGTCGTGGGAAGGCCGGTGCGGCCCATTACGACGGCCTGATTGGCGCCCTTGCCGCCGAGGTCGCGAGTTTCCTCCCGACCGAGGATCGAGGCACCCGCTTGGGGCATGGACATTACAGAAATGGTTTCGTCGATGGCGACGTTACCGATGACATAGGCACGCATGGCGGGCTTTCAGAAGGGAAAGAAAAATGCAGCAGATATCGGATAAGGCCACAAGCGCCATACGGGAAATATTCGGCACTGACAAGGCGCTGATCGGCATGATCCATTGCCCGCCCTTCCCGGGTGCTCCACGCTACCGCAACGCGGCAATGGATTCCATCTACGACACCTGCATGCGCGATGCCGAGGCGCTTGTCAAAGGCGGCATTCATGGATTGATCGTCGAAAATCACGGCGACATCCCCTTTTCCAAGCCCGAGGATATCGGCCACGAAACCGCAGCCTTCATGTCTGTCGTAACCGATCGCATCGCTCGTAATGTCGGCGTACCGCTCGGCATCAATGTGCTTGCCAATGCGCCGATCCCCGCTTTCGCGATCGCGGCCGCCGGCGGCGCACGCTTCATCCGCGTCAACCAGTGGGCGAACGCCTATGTCGCCAATGAGGGCTTCATGGAGGGGCGCGCTGCCGAGGCCATGCGCTATCGCTCGCTGCTGCGTGCCGAACATATCAAGGTGTTTGCCGACAGCCATGTCAAGCATGGGGCACACGCCATCACTGCCGACCGGACGATCGATGAGCTGACCCGCGATTTGGCCTTCTTCGATGCAGATGTGGTGATCGCTACCGGCCAGCGAACGGGCAACAGTGCAACGATGGAGGAGATCGAGGAAATCGGTGCTGCAACCCATCTTCCGTTGCTCGTCGGCTCGGGCGTGAGCAAGGATAATATCGTCGAGATCCTCAAGCGCACCAACGGCGTCATCGTCGCCTCGTCGCTGAAGGAGGGTGGCGTCTGGTGGAACCCTGTGGAGCCGGCCCGCGTCGCAGCCTTCGTCGAAGCCGCAAAACCCGGTCTGGAGTCGTGACGATCATGCTATCTCTCTCCGAACAGATGCTCGACGAGAACCGCGACGTCTTCGAAGACATGGTCCACCACCGCTTCGTCGAAGATATCAAGGCCGACCGGCTTTCGAACCAAGCCTTCGAACGATATCTCGTCTTCGAAGGCGCCTTCGTCGACACCGCGATTGCGATCTTCTCCTATGCCACCGCCAAGGCCGGCACGATTGCCGAGAAGCGCTGGCTGATCGGTGTGCTCGATGCGCTTGCAAACCAGCAGATCGCCTATTTCGAGAAAACCTTCGCAGCTCGCGCCATCGATCCTGCCCGCTATGATACCGGCCGGGCTGATGTCGCTGCGTTCCGCGATGGAATGCTGGCAATTGCTCGTGATGGCGGCTTTCTCGATACGATTGCCGCCATGTTTGCCGCTGAATGGATGTACTGGACGTGGTCGACCGAGGCCAATCGAACTGTCATCAGCGATCCGCTTCTCAAGGAATGGGTCAGGCTTCATGCCGAACCGGAATTCGAAGCGCAGGCGCGCTGGCTGAAGGCGGTGCTGGACGAGGCCGGCGAGACAATGGATCTTGCCGAACGCAAGCGATTAAGCGCCATTTTCGGCCGTGCGCAACGCCTTGAGATCGACTTCCACGAAGCAGCCTATTCCTGAGAGCCGCGCCATGACTGGCAATCCCGTTATCAATGGAGCACGTCTGCTGGAACGCCTGGATCGGTTTGCCGAGATCGGCGCGACCGCGGGCGGCGGCGTCAATCGCCAGGCTTTGACGGAGCTGGATCGAAAGGCCCGGCTGCTGCTGGCAGAGTTGGCAGAGGCGCGCGGTTTCGGCGTGTTCCAGGATCCCGCCGCCAATCTCTTCATCCGCCGCCCGGGCATGGACGAGGCGGCACCGCCGCTCCTGATCGGCAGCCACCTCGACAGCCAGCCGTCTGGAGGCCGCTTTGATGGTGCCCTCGGAACGCTATCTGCCTTCGAGGTCCTGGAAAGTCTTGAGGATGCGGGCGTTGAAACCGGAAGGCCGATCGAAGTGGTGGCCTGGACGAACGAGGAGGGATGCCGCTTCGCACCCGGCTGCATGGGGTCGTCAGCCTTCTCGGCAGGCGAAATTCCGATTGCGTGGTCCGACATCATCGCAACCGACGGCGCACGGTTTGACGGCGAGTTGAGAGCAACCCTTGCCAGCCTTCCGCAGGCCGCGATGCGCGCCCTCGGCTTTCCTGCTTACGCATATCTCGAAGTGCATATCGAGCAGGGACCTTCTCTGGAGAAAGAGGATATCCCTATCGGTATCGTCACGGGCATTCAGGGGACGCGGTGGCTGGAAGTGACAGTGTCGGGCCAGACCGCCCATGCCGGGACGACCGCGCTCAACTATCGTCGAGATCCGCTTCGCGCGATGATCGCGGCCCTCGACGGACTTTACGCCAATATCATGCCTCAGGACGATCGTGCCCGGTTTACCGTCGGACGTATCGCCGTAGAACCCGGCGCCATCAACGCCATCCCGCAGACGGCGCGATGCACCATCGACATCCGTCACCCGGATACAACAGAGATCGATCGGCTGAGCGCGACCATCGAACAAGTCTTTGGCGAACGAGCCCAAGCAGAACGTTGCCAGGTCGCGCTCCGGCAGACCTTCGATATGCCGCCGGCCAACTTTCCTCAAAAGGTGCTGGATGCATTGGACAGGGCCGCGGTGAAAGGCGGACTGACAACCAGGAGAATGTTGTCCGGTGCCTTCCACGATGCACTGTTCGTCAACCGGGTCGCGCCTGCAGCAATGATCTTCGTGCCTTGCCGCGATGGCCTCAGCCACAACGAAGCCGAATATGCGGCGCCGCATCATGTAGTCTCGGGGGCACGCATGCTGCTGCTATCCACGATCGAAATCCTGGAAACCGAGGTTTGAGCAAGGCTTCGGATCGGGATTGATGGCCGCAAACGCTGCATCGATAGACGGCCCGTCGCAGAGATGGTTGCGCGCTTGAGGAAGGTGCGGTGTGCGGGTGGTCAGGCCGGTGGATGCATGTAGTACCCAATGGCGTGCCTGAGCGTCATTCGCCCCGAGGAAACCGCTGGTTCTCCTCCAGCACGTTCAGATCCATATGATTGCGCATATATCGCTCGGCGGCTTTCTGCAGCGGTTGATAATCCCAGGGATAGTAGGACCCCTCGCGCAAGGCCGGATAGACGACCCAGCGCCGAGCCTGACTTTCTCGAACCGCTTCATCGAAAGCTGCAAGGTCCCAACGTAGCTTCGCCTGATCGAGAAGCGTGCCCAGCGTGTTCGCATAGGCCGGATCTCCGGCCAGATTGATAAGCTCGTGGGGATCGGCCCGAAGGTCGAACAGCAGGGGTGCATCCTTCTCGCAGACCGTCAGTTTGAAGCGCCCGGCGCGAATGCCCACCAGCGGTGCGATCGATCCTTCGGCGGCATATTCCATCAAAACCGGACTGCGGGCTTTCGCGCCATTCAGCAGTTGCGCCAAATCTTCGCCATCCGTCCATTTGGCAATCGCCGAAATATCCAGGCCGGCAAGGCATGCGAGCGTCGGTGTGACGTCAAGAGTGGAGACCGGCTGATCGATCAAGGTGGGCTGCCAGTCGGGTGCCGATATCATCAGCGGCACGCGCGCAGACCCGTCGAAGAAGCACATCTTGAACCATAGGCCGCGCTCGCCGAGCATGTCCCCATGGTCCGAGACGAACAGGATGACGGTGTTGTCGCGCATCCGCCCCCGCTCCAGCACTTCGAGGATTTCCCCGACTTTCTCGTCGATATAGGAGATGTTGGCGAAATAGCCGCGCCTGGCCCGGCGAATCTGCTCGGCGGTAATATCGAAGGCCGTATAGTCGCAGGCCTCGAGCAGGCGCTTCGAATGCGGATCCATCTCGTCGAAAGGCAATGCCGGAACAGTCGGTTCAAGGGCCGGGCAGTCCTCGTAGAGATCCCAGAATTTGCGCCTGGCGACATAGGGATCGTGAGGATGGGTGAAACTGACGGTCAGGCACCAGGGGCGCTCGTCCTGCCGGCGTGACAGGTCGTAGAGCTTTCGAGTGGCATTGTAGGCGACCTCGTCGTCATACTCGAGCTGGTTGGTGATTTCCGCGATGCCTGCGCCGGTCACGGACCCGAGATTATGATACCACCAGTCGATCCGCTCGCCAGGCTTGCGGTAATCGGGCGTCCAGCCGAAATCTGCCGGGTAGATATCGGTCGTGAGGCGTTCCTCGAAGCCGTGCAGCTGGTCGGGGCCGACGAAATGCATCTTGCCCGACAGGCTGGTGTGATAGCCGGCGGACCTGAGATGATGCGCATAGGTCGGAATATCCGAGGCAAATTCGGCCGCGTTGTCGTAGACGCGCGTTCGGCTCGGTAGCTGACCCGACATGAAGGAGGCGCGCGCCGGAGCGCACAGAGGGCTTGCCGTGTAGCCATTGGCAAAGCGGACCGAACGTGCCGCGAGTGCCTTGAGATGTGGTGCATGCAGGAAGTCGGCCGGCCCGTCCGGAAACAGCGTGCCGTTCAGTTGGTCGACCATGATGATGAGAATATTGGGACGGGCCATGATATGTCGCTACTGCTCGTGTTCGATGGCTTTAGGCGGAAGGGCTTACGGATGCGTCCGCCACCAGTTGGCGAACGCCTGACGGAACCGTCTTGTCGGCGGGGCAAGTGCCGATCGGATCCATTATCCTCTTCAGAAGCGGCACTGGTCGTCGCATGAGTGATCCTCTCGGCGGCGTGGGTCGCAGTTGTGACTTCACGATAACCAACTTGATGATTGCACACTATCGCCTTGCCGACATCCGTTGTTCCGGGCGCTCGCGCCTGCGTGTTTTACAGGGGCGAACTTGCCGGCGACACCGGGGGTCGCAGCAAGACAGGCGTCGTGGCTGAGCGCGTGCATGATGCAGTATCGGCTAGCTGGCTGCCGCCTGACAGCATCTTGCGAGCACGCGGAAGGATCTTCATGTCGATCGACCGACCGATGCCCACCGAAGAGAGCATTCTGGAATTCCTTGATGTCTGCGAAGGCTTTTATCCGCCGGACGCAGTCGAGGCATCGATCGAGCAGCAACGTCAATGGTATGACGCACTCTGCGCGCGATTTGACCACGCCCTGCCGCAGGGGATGGTCTATGCGGATGGCATGGTGCTGCGGATACCGATCCGCCGGTATCGGCCAAGGACAATCACCACATCAACCGTCCTCCTCTATCTTCACGGCGGAGGCTTTGTTGTCGGCTCGCTCGAAAGCCATCACTCGATCTGCGCTGAAATCGCCGATTTCGCCGGCGCCGAACTCGTTTCCGTCGACTACCGGCTGGCGCCTGAGTACCGCTGGCCGGCGCAGAGCGAGGATTGCTTCCTCGTCCTGAAGCATCTGCTGTCGTCCACCGGCAGCAAGGTCGTGATCATCGGCGATAGCGCCGGTGCCAACCTGGCGGCAGGGCTCGCCATCAGGGCGCTGGGGGAGGCCTTACCCGGTATCGCCGGTCAGGTTCTCGTCTATCCGGCGCTGGGCGGCGACCTGCAGAAGGGCTCCTATGTTGAAATGGCAAATGCACCGGGCCTGACTACGGCCGATGTCGCCTACTATCGCAATGTTTTGCAGGCACCAATGCACCATCCTGTCGCCGCGCCGCTTCACGCGGTATCGGTCGAAGGGCTTGCGCCGGCCTTCATCACGGTCGCGCGGTTCGATCCGTTGCGAGACGACGGTCGAGCCTACGCCGCCCAGCTTGCGGAAGCTGGGGTGGAAGTCTGGTTCCGGGAGGAACCGCAGATGGTGCATGCGTGGCTGCGCGCGCGCCACATGAGCGAAGGTGCTCGGGCAGGCTTCAAGGCGGTATGCGAGGCGGTGCGGCTCTTTGCTTCGCGCTGACGGCTACATCAGATCGCGGGCGATTGCCGTCTCGCCAAAATCCTTCTCGAAGATTTTTATCCCGCCTTCATGGGCAATGACCGTGGCGGCGATGATCCAGTGCGTTGCCGTGCAGGCGATCGATGCGGTTGCAACCGTCGTCACGGACCAGCCGGGACGTTGCATGTCGCAGGTCCAGGTGGATCGCCCCGTCATCGAGAGCGGATCGCCCGGTGTAATCGACCATATTTCATCGCGTACCTGACGGGTGCTGAGTCCGGTGTCGGGATGCTCGAAAAGACCGGTATCCTCGTAAATACGGTATTCGGTTCGATTGGCGGAAAGCTCCCTGATGACCTGCCTTCTGGTCTTACCCGGCGCATGCTCAATATATTTCGGCAGCGGATCGGGATTAGCCGGCTCCTTCACGGTGATGAGGCGGTGACCGGCAAGTATCGGCAGCGCAAGTTCGATCGAGGCGGTATCGATGACGAGGCCGGAATCCGTCGGCGGCGGCAGGATCATCGGCCAATAGGCCGTCGAAAGTGAAAGGCGTATGCGATGGCCGGCGCGAAAGCGATAGCCGCAGGCATCGAGCATCAGGCGCACCGTCGTCTGCTCTCCGCCCTTCATGGGTTTGGGATCGGCATTGCCATCACGGTGAGCAAGATTGAGGACGCCGAAGGAAACGCGTGTGGCTGTGCCGTCTTCATGCACGTCGACGAGCCGCGCGCAGAGATTTGCGGTCTCTGCCTCGCAGCGTAGCGCCAGAGTAACAATAGGCTGGCCGAGATAGTCGTAATCTTCGACAAGCGGCGGGGTTTCGAATATGAGTGAACCGGCATCGTCTCCACGTTGGTCGATCGCCATTTCGGCATCCGGTTTCAGCGTGAAATATTCTCCCGACGCCGTGCCGGTATCGAGCGGCGAGCGCAGATGAACCTCATGCGCCAATACCTGCGGCTCGGCCTTGCCTTCCTCGAGCCAGTTGGACGAACCGATGTGGAAGAACTGCATTGCCGGTTCGTGCCATGCGTCCATGGCGACCCAAAAACCGGGATCGGCATCGCGGCGCGGGGCAGGGCGTACCGCATCGAGAATATAGGCGCGAAGCTGCGGCGTATTTTCCGCACCATTCTCTTCGCCTCGCAGCCAGCGGTTCCACCAGGCGATCGCTTCGCCATGGAAATCGGCGCGTGGCTTTGGAAAGGCGAAATGCGGATATTTGTGAACCCAGGGACCAATCAACGCCTTCGCCTCAGTCCCGAGCCCGGCGATCGCCTTCAGTGGTGTGTTGCGATAGCCGTCGGCCCAGCCCGCAATCACCAATGCAGGGATCTCGACGCTTGAAAAATCCTCGCAGATCGAACCATGTTTCCAGAAGGCGTCGCGTCGCTGGTGGACAAGCCATTCCTCCATGAAGAACGGTTCGTTTTCCAGCCGTTCCAGCCACATATCCTTCCAGCGATCGCCGGCGATAGCGGGATCGGGCGGGCGAGACTGATAGCCGAGCATCGTCGCGGCCCAGGAAAGCTGGGCGGAAAGGTGACAGCCGTTCTTGTAGTGGATGTCGTCATTGTAACGGTCGACGGTCGAGGCGATCGAAATGACGGCCTTCAACGCCGGGGGGCGAAGCGCTGCGACCTGCAGGCTGTTGAACCCGCCCCAGGAAATGCCCATCATGCCGACCGAGCCATTGCACCAGGGCTGACCGGCGATCCAGGCGATCAGTTCGCAGGCATTGGCAAGCTCGAGTTCAGTATATTCGCCGTCGATCACCCCGTCGGATTCGCCCGAGCCGCGGATATCGACACGCACGCCCGCAATGCCGGCGGCGGCAAAGACCGGATAGGTCGATTCATCCCGCAGGCTCGTTCCGTCTCGCTTGCGATAAGGCAGGAATTCGAAGACGGCCGGCACCGGATCGGTATCCGTACCATCAGGCATCCAGATCCGCGCGGCAAGTCGCGTTCCGTCGCTGAGCGTGATCCACTGGTTTTCGATCGTCGTGAAGGAGCGTTGGCTCATGGTTTTCCCTGGAAGCAATCATTGAGCCGGCCGAGAGCGGCCGGCCGCCTTGACGTTCAGTTGCCGGCGCTTTCCATCCGCCGGGTAGTCAGCACCTTTTCCAGCCAGCCGATCTCCATTTCCGGGACGGATTTCAGGAGCAGGTCGGTATAGTCGTCAAAGGGCGGCGAGAGCGCCTTCGATTTCGGGCCGAAGCGTACGAGCCTGCCGCGATGCATGACCGCGACGCTGTCGGCAATGGCCCTGACGATGGCGATGTCATGGGTGATGAAGATGTAGGAGAGCTTTTCTTCCTCCTGCAGGCGCAACAGCAGCTTCAGGATGCCTTCAGCCACCAGAGGATCGAGAGCCGAGGTTGGTTCGTCACAGAGGATGAGTTCCGGTTTTGCGGCCAGCGCGCGGGCAATCGCCACACGCTGTTTTTGGCCGCCCGAGAGCTCTGCCGGGTAGCGGTTCAGGAAGCCGTTGCCCATCTCGATCTGGTCGAGCAACTCCTTCACACGGTCGGTCTTTAAGGCTCCCCTGAGGCCGTAATAGAAGGTCAGCGGCCGGCCGATGATGTCGCGCACTGTCTGACGCGGGTTCATCGCCGTGTCGGCCATCTGGTAGATGAGCTGGATGCGGCGGAGATCGTCGCGTGGTCTGTGTCGGACGTCGGCCGTCAATGGCTTGCCGGCAAAAGAGATCGACCCGGCGCTGGGTGACAAGAGCCCGGTGACGACGCGGGCGAGCGTCGATTTTCCCGAGCCCGATTCACCGACAATCGCCAATGTCTGCCCCTTCGGCACATGCAGACTGACATCGTTCAGGACCTTGAAGCCATTGGAATACTCTGCGCTGACGTTTTCGATCTTCAGCAGCGCATCGGACTGATCAAGAGCTTCGTCCCTCAGCGTCTGCCGGACGTTGACGAGCGCGCGGGTATAGTCCTCCCGTGGCGCTTCGATGATCTGCTGGACACTGCCGTATTCCACAGTCTTTCCATGGCGCAGCACCATGATGTCGTCGGAGATCTGGGCGACGACGGCGAGATCATGGGTGATATAAAGGGCCGCCGTATGGGTTGCCTCGATCGCATGCTTGATAGCCGCCAGCACGTCGATCTGCGTGGTGACGTCAAGTGCCGTCGTCGGTTCGTCGAAGACGATCAGTTCGGGGTTGGAGCAAAGCGCCATAGCCGTCATGGCGCGTTGCAACTGGCCGCCCGAGACCTGGTGCGGGAAGCGTTCGCCGAAACTTTCGGGATGGGGAAGGCCAAGCACTTGAAACAGGTAGAGCGCTCTGTTCTTCGCCTCCTGTTTGTTCATGAGCCCGTGTTTGACGGAAGCCTCGATCACCTGGTCGCCGAGCCGGTGGGCGGGATTGAAGGCGGCCGCGGCCGACTGGGCGACGTAGCAGACGCGGGCGCCGCGGATCTTCCTGATACCGTTCCTGCCGAGGGCAAGGATATTGTCGCCATCGAGCAGCACTTCGCCACCGGTGATCTCGGCACCGCCTCGACCATAGGCAAGTGCAGAAAGCCCGATCGTCGACTTGCCGGCACCGGATTCGCCGATCAGGCCGAGCACCCGGCCTTTCTGCAGATCAAAGGAAACGCCGTCGACGATGGTCACGCGCTTCGGCGCTTCGCCTGGCGGGTAGCTGGTGGCTTCGATCTTGAGATTGCGGACGGAAAGAAGATCAGGCATCGCCGCGCCCTCCCTTGAGACTCGAGGTTCGTTTCAGAAGCCAGTCGACGACCAGATTGACGCAGACGGCAAGTATGGCGATCGCGCTACCCGGCACGAGAGCCGCCGAAATGCCGAAGATGATGCCGTCCTTGTTATCCTTGACCATGCCACCCCAGTCCGCCGATGGCGGCTGAATGCCGAGGCCGAGGAAGGACAATGTCGACAGGAACAGGATCGAAAAGGCAAAACGCAGGCCGAACTCGGCGAGCAGCGGCGTCAGCGTGTTCGGCAGGATCTCCCGGAAGATGATCCAGATCTTTCCTTCGCCGCGCAGCTTCGCCGCCTCGACGAATTCCATGACAGCGACATCGAGCGCCACGGCACGGCCGAGACGATAGACGCGGGTGGAATCGAGGATCGCCATGACGAGGATCAGGACGATGATGTTCTGCGGTAGGACGGCAAGCACCACGAGCGCGAAGATCAGTGTCGGGATCGACATCATCAGGTCGTTGAAGCGCGAGAAGACCATGTCGATCAGCCCGCGCGAGACGGCGGCCGTGAAACTTAAGATGACGCCGAGCGAGAAGGAGATGACCGTTGCCGCAAGGGCCACGAAGAGCGTGGTGCGCGCGCCGTAGATCAGCCGCGAGAGGATGTCACGGCCGAGATTGTCGAGGCCGAAGACATACTGTGCGTCCGGCATCTGCCAGACGCTGCCGACGACCTCGGTCTCTCCGTAAGGCGCGATCAAGGGCGCAAAGAGCGCGAAGATGAAGGCAATCGCGATGCCGATCATGCCGATCCAGGCGGTGATAGGGATATCTCTCAATCTCATCTTGGATGCCTCAGCCGGGGGTTGGCGATGATGGCGAGGATATCGGCCAGCATGTTGAGGAAGATGTAGACAGCGGCAAAGATCAGGCCGCAGGCCTGCACCACCGGCATATCGCGCACGGTCACGGCATCGACCATGTACTGGCCCATGCCGGGATAGACGAAGACCACCTCGACCACGACCACACCGACGACCAGATAAGCAAGGTTCAGCGCCACGACATTGATGATCGGCGCAAGCGCGTTCGGCGCGGCATGCTTGACGATTGAGCGGAACGCAGAAAGGCCCTTCAGTTCCGCCGTCTCCATATAGGCCGACGACATGACGGACAGGATCGCAGCACGCGTCATGCGCATCATGTGGGCAAGCACGACGAGCACGAGGGTCGCCGTCGGCAGGGCGATCGCCTTCAGCCTGTCGGCAAAGCCCATGCTCTCGTAGACGGTGGCGGGAAAGGTGGCGACGCCGAATTTCACCGCGAAAAACATGATCAGCAGGTAGCCGATAAAGAATTCCGGCAATGAGATCGCCGCAAGCGAAATGATGTTGATGATCTTGTCCGGCAGGCGGCCCCGGAAATGCACCGAGACCATGCCAAGTCCGACAGCGAGCGGCACGGAGATCAGTGCGGCAAAGCCCGCCAGGAACAGTGAATTGCCGAGCCGCTTGCCGATCTGCTCGCTGACGGAGTTCTTGCTGGCCCAGGATGTGCCGAAATCCCCTTGCACGGCATTGCCGAGCCATTCGACGTATCGCGTCGTCACCGGCCGGTCGAGCCCGAGATCCTTGCGAATATTGGCAACCGCCTGCGGCGTTGCCGACTGGCCGAGATAGGTCGTGGCGAAATCGCCGGGAAGAGCTTCCAGGCCGCCGAAAATGAGGATTGAGACGGCAAAGAGCAGGATGATGCTGAGCACGAAGCGCTCGAGAATAAGGGCAAGCAGCGGAAAACGCTGCCGGAACCTGAGACCGGGCAGGATATTGCCTGAGGTCGGACTGGACATGGTGATGGCCTCGCGCTGAAACGTCAGGAGGACCGCGGGTTTTGTCCCGCGGTCCCGGCTTGCCTGGAGATCGGAGGGCAGACGCCCGGCGTCAGGCCTCCAGCCAGACGCGGGTTGCGACGTAGCCGTTCGACATGTCGTTGCCGATGTCGTGCACGTAGCCCTTCACCTGCTTGGTGGAGGCGTTCACGAAGTCGTTGAACATCGGCAAAATGACGCCGCCCTCGTCGCGGACCATCATCGCCATGGCGCGATACATGTCCTTGCGCTTGGCTTCATCAAGTTCGGAGCGGGCCTGCAGTAACAGCTTGTCGAAGTCAGGGCGCTTGAACTTGGTGTCGTTCCAGTCCGCCGTCGAGAGATAGGCAGTGGAATACATCTGGTCCTGCGTCGGGCGGCCGCCCCAATAGGAGGTCGAGAAGGGCTGGACGTTCCAGACGTTGGTCCAGTAACCGTCGCCCGGCTCGCGCTTGACCTCTATCTCGATGCCGGCCTTCTTGCAGCTTTCCTGATAGAGGACGGCCGCATCGACACCGCCGGGGAAAGCGACTTCGGAAGTGCGCAGAAGGACCGAGCCGCTGTGGCCTGATTTCTTGTAGTGGAAGGCCGCCTTGTCGGGATCGTAGACGCGTTGCTCGATGCCCTCGGGGAAAAGCGCATAGGTGCTGTTGATCGGGAAGTCGTTGCCGACCTTGCCGTAACCGCCGAGGATCTTCTCCACCATGGTCTCGCGGTCCATGGCGTATTTGAGGGCCAGGCGCAGGTCGTTATTGTCGAACGGCGCCTTGTCGCAATGCATGATGAAGACATAGTGGCCGCGTCCGGCGGTCGAAAGGATCTCGACATTCGGAGCACGCTTCAAGAGGTTGACGGTCTTCGGATCGACACGGTTGATGTAGTGCACCTGGCCGGACGAGAGTGCTGCGATGCGGGCCGTGGCATCGTTCATGCCGATGATTTCGATGGAATCGACATAACCGCGGTCGGTGCGCCAGTCGTCCTTGTTCTTCTCGAAGGTGGCGCGCACGCCCGCCTCGAAGTTCGTCATCTTATAGGGGCCTGTGCCGATCGAGGCGAGCGGATCGTCCACACCGCCATTCGGCTGAATGACCAGATGATAGTCGGTCAACAGCAGCGGCATATCGGCATTGCCTTCCGAAAGCGTCAGGACGAGGTTGCCGCCGTCCGCCTTGATCTCCTTGATCGATCCGAGAACGCCGAGCGCGCCGGACTCGGAAGCCTTGTCGGTATGGCGCTTGAGGGTCGCAACCACGTCATCAATGGTCAGTTCCTTGCCATTGTGGAACTTGACGCCCTTACGGATCTTGAAGGTCCAGGTTGCCGCATCTTTCGACGGTTCCCAGGATTCAGCGAGCGCCGGTACGGCAGCACCCGTCAGCGGGTCGGATTCAACCAGCATGTCGCCCCAGCAGCGACCGACGCAGAACATGAACTGTGACAGGAATTTCGCCGGGTCCTTGGAATCGGTCGCGGCTCCGCCCTCCAGGCCAAGCTTCAGATGACCGCCACGCTTCGGTTCGGCGGCCTCGGCGCTTTCGGTAAAGAGCTTGTCGGCAACAGCAAGCGTCAGGCCGGCCGCCATGGCACGTCCCAGGAATTCGCGGCGGCTGAGGCCGCCGGCGGTCACCCGGCTTGCGAGATATTTGGTATAGTCGTTCATTCCCCTTCTCCTTCTTCTGGTGCGTTGACTTCGATTTCCGGGCATAATCCCCGAACGGTTTCCTCTTCCGTCCAAGGTGCCCGCACGCTTGCGGGAAGATGATGCGGTTGCCGCCGCCTTGTTACCGTCCTTTCCAGTTAGGGCTTCGTTTTTCGGCGAAAGCCCGTGCGCCTTCCAATTGGTCCTCGCTCGAATAAAGCCGGTCCACCGTTGCAAACTGCCGTTTGGTGATTTTGTTCATAGCAGTCTGGAAGGTGGAACCCTCCGATTCACGCACGATTTCCTTGATTGCCGCGTAGACGAGCGGCGGCCCGCTTTCGAGCAGGCGGGCAAGATCCCAAGCCCGCTCCATGAGCCTGTCCGCGGGCAATATCTCATTGACGAAGCCCCAGCGATGCGCCTCATGGACGTCAAGCCAGCGGCCGGTCAAAAGCATGTCCATGGCGATATGATAGGGGATGCGCTTCGGCAGCTTCACCGAGGCGGCATCGGCAACCGTGCCGGAGCGGATTTCCGGCAGAGCGAAAGTTGCATGTTCGGCTGCGAGGATCAGGTCGGCGGAGAGCGCGATCTCCAGCCCGCCTCCGCAACAGATGCCGTTGACGGCACAGATGACAGGCTTGTTGAGATCGCGCAACTCCTGCAGACCGCCGAAGCCGCCGACACCATAGTCGCCGTCGACCGTGTCGCCTGCCGCTGCAGCCTTCAGGTCCCATCCGGCACAGAAGAATTTCTCGCCTGCACCGGAGATAATCGCCACGCGCAGCGATGGATCGTCGCGGAAATCACGGAATATCAGTCCCATGGTGCGGCTGGTGGCAAGGTCGATGGCATTCGCCTTCGGCCGGTCGATAACGACTTCCAGCACTGCGCCAACCTGTCGGGTGCGAATGGGGGCGCTCAACCTATGCTACCTCCTTCGCCGGATCAGGGCATCGACTGCGGCCACGCCGTGACCTTCGGGAAGAACCATCAACGGATTAATGTCCAGTTCCTCCAGCCGTGCCGCATTCATTACGACATAATCTGCCGCCCGTGCGACAGCTGTCACGGTCGCTTCGAGGTCTCCTTTCGGGCGCCCGCGATATCCTTCGATCAGTTTTGCGATCCTCAGGCGCGAAATTGCCTCGGAAATTTCCGATCTCGTCGTCGGCAACGGCAAAATGACTGAATCTTCCAGCAATTCGACGAAAATTCCGCCGGCGCCGAGCGTAAGCGATAATCCGAAGACCGGGTCGCGGGATGCACCGACGATCAGCTCGGCGACGGGCCGGTCGATCATTTTCTCGACCAGAAAACCGTCCGTCGCAGCCATCTTTGACGCGGCATCCGATACGGCCTTAACATCCTTCAGGTTGAGTGCGACGGCGCCTGCTTCGGTCTTGTGCGCGACACCAAGAGCTTTCAGGACGACAGGAAAGCCGAGCCGCTCAGCATAATCAGCCGCCTGAAGCGGCGAACTTGCAACCCGGCCTTTGGGGATCGGAACGCCGGCGAGATCGAGTTCGGTCTTTGCATCGGCTTCCGTCAGCGTTTCGATTGCCCCTTCGACCGGCGCCACATTGAGAAGCGGCAGGGAAGGCGGTTTGCGCCAGGCATGGCCGATGCCAGCCGCGACTTCCGCGGCAATCAGGGTTTCATCAATACCGCAGAAGGGAACGACGCCTTCGGCAATCAGACGGTCGGCGACAGCCTCCGGCATGGTTTCGGGTAGGGTCGCCAGGATCCCGGCAAGCGCGCCTGTCGCAGATGCCGCAGCGGTGACCGCGTCAGCCGTCGTCACCCAATCTGCCGCCTCGCATCGATCGGCGCGGGGAAAATCAAGGACGACGAGATTGAGGTCGTAGCTACCCTCGAACATGGCGGTGAAAGCCTCTGTCTGACGCGCCAGATCGCCCCACACGAACGTGTGGTAATCGAGCGGGTTGGAGAGCGTCACCATGTCGCCGAGGATGCCCCTCAGGCGCGGCAGTTGCTTTGGTTCGAGGTCCCGGAACGTGACAGCATGTCCGATCGCAGCATCCGCCATCAGCGAGGCTTCTCCACCCGAACAGCTCATCGAGGAGATCGAGGCACCTTGCAGGGGGCCTGCTACATGCAGGAGTTTCAGCGTTTCAAGCAGCGCCGGCAGCGTTTCGACGCGGCCGAGGCCGAGGCGGGCAAGCACGGCATCGGCAACAGCATCACCGCCGGCAAGGGATGCGGTATGGGAAAGCGTTGCCTGTCTCGCCTGTTCGGACTTGCCGACTTTCAAAACGACAACCGGCTTTTTCATCAGGCGGGCTGTGGCGGCAAGGCGCTCGAGCGCGGCTTTGTCTCCAAAGCCTTCGACATGGAGGCCAAGCGCCGTCACGCGCGGATCGGCAAGCAGGCCGCAGGCGACGTCGGATAGCGAAGTTTGCGCCTGATTGCCTGATGTCACGACATAGGCGATCGGCAGTCCGCGCGTCTGCATGGTCAGGTTGAGCGCTATATTCGATGATTGGGTCAGGATTGCCACGCCGCGTTCGACGCGCGTCATGCCGTGCTGGTCGGGCCAGAGAAGCGCGCCGTCGAGGCCGTTGATGAAGCCGTAGCAGTTTGGTCCGAGGATCGGCATGTCGCCGGCGGCGCCAACCAATGCCTGTTGCAGGTCGCTGCCATCGGCAAGCTCCGCCACGGCCTCGCTGAAGCCCGAAGCATAACAGACCGCGCCGCCGGCACCAGCTGCCGACAGGCTGCGCACGATCTCGATGGTCGATATCCGGTTGACCCCGACGAAGGCCGCGTCGGGCGGCGACGGCAGGTCGGAAACGCTTCTGTAGCAGCGCCGCCCGAGGACCTCGTCGAGCGTCGGGTGAACGGGCCAGAGCGCGCCCGCAAACCCCATCCGGTCGCATTGCTCGATCACCCGACGCGCTTCACGGCCGCCGAAGACGGCGATCGTTTGCGGTCTGAACAGGCGGTCGAGCGCGCGTGCTGTCATCGGCTACGCTCCCAGAGGCCGCAGGAGATCGCGGCTGATGATGTGGCGCTGGATTTCCGACGTGCCGTCCCAGATGCGTTCGACGCGCGCATCCCGCCAGAAGCGGGAAAGCGGCAGATCGTCCATCAGGCCCATGCCGCCATAGATCTGGATCGCCTCATCGGTGACGCGGGCGAGCATTTCGGAGGCGTAAAGCTTGGCTGAAGCGATTTCGCGATCGGAAGTCAGGCCCGCATCCAAGCGCCATGCCGCCGAAAGCGTCAGCCAGTCGGCTGCGTCAATCTCGGTGATCATGTCGGCAAGCTTGAAGGAAACCCCCTGGTTGGCGCCGATCGGCCTTCCGAACTGCTTGCGCTCGGCGGCATAGGACAAGGCCATGTCGAAGACGCGCCGCGCCCGACCGACGCAGGTGGCGGCGACCGTCAGCCGCGTGCCATAGAGCCACTGGTTGGCAAGCTCGAAACCGCGATGCAGTTCGCCGAGCACCTGGGAGGCCGGAATACGGCAGTCGGCAAAGCTCAGGGTGCAATTGTGATAGCCGCGGTGGGAGACGGAATCATAACCCTTGTGGATTTCGAAGCCTGGCGTGCCGCGATCGACCAGAAATGCGGTGATCTTCTTCTTGAGGCCTTTTGGTGTTTCCTCCTCGCCGGTTGCAGCAAAGACGATGATGAAATCAGCGGCATCGGCATGCGAGATGAAATGTTTGGTACCATTGAGGACGAAATCGCTACCGTTGCTGCGAGCGGTGCATTTCATGCCGCGCATGTCGGAACCGGCGTCCGGTTCGGTGATCGCCAGTGCGTCGATCTTTTCTCCGCGGACGGCAGGAAGCAGGTAACGTTCACGCTGCTCGCCCTCACAGGCCATCAGGATGCCGGAGGGACGGCCGAAAAAGACCGTCAGCGCCATGGAGCCCCGACCGAGTTCCCGCTCGACAAGCGTGAAGGTGACATGATCGAGGCTGGCGCCGCCCGCCTCTTCGGGGAAATTGCAGGCGTAGAAGCCGAGGTCGATGCATTTGCGCCGGATCTGAGCCGCAAGATCTGGCGGAACGAAACCCGTGCGCTCGACCTCGTTCTCATGGGGATAGATTTCGGTTTCGACGAAGCCGCGGACCGTCTTGACGATCATTTCCTGTTCTTCGCTGAGGCCGAAATCCATGCCGATCTCCCTATCGTTTCTGGCCGACATGGCGGCCGACCCCATCGGGGGAAGGCAGCTTTGCATGGGCGGCAGCGATCAGATTTGCCTTGTCGAGGACTGCGACTGGCGCCGGTGTCGCCTTGCCGGCTTCGGTATCGACATGCAGCAGCATCTGCTCTGCAGTGGCCAGCACGGTGCCGCTCTCCGTGTCGCGGATCGTGTGGAAGAGGTGCAGCCGCTTCTCGTCGACTGCGAGGATCTGGCAGGTCGAGTGGATCGCCTGCCCGAGCTTGGCCTCGCCAATATGTCGGATATGGGTCTCGACCGTATAGTAGCTCTGCCCGGCCTCGACATAGGCGAGATCGACCCCGATCAGCCGGAGAAGCGCGTCGGACGTATCGCCGAAAACCTGCAGGTAGCGATGCTCCGTCATATGGCCATTATAGTCGACCCAGGCGGGGCTTACCTTCGTCTCGACGAGCTTGAGGGGGCCAGAAGGAT
Source organism: Rhizobium sp. CF142 (assembly GCF_000281145.1). Classification (NCBI taxonomy): domain Bacteria; kingdom Pseudomonadati; phylum Pseudomonadota; class Alphaproteobacteria; order Hyphomicrobiales; family Rhizobiaceae; genus Rhizobium; species Rhizobium sp. CF142. The sequence continues at coordinate 109,652 of NZ_AJWE01000102.1, forward strand.
CGGCAGCAGTGGTTTTCCCGCCGCCTGCCGCCCACAGGGACCGTTCGAAATCCTTCAGCAACTGGCCGGCGCCCCAGCCCTTGCCGTCGTTTCCGGCCTTCAACGCCTGCAGGATGCCGACGAGATTTTCGTCGCGGATGCGCTCCAGTGCGCGGATTGAAAGGCCGGCAGCCTGTTCGTCCGACTGTTTTCCGATCTTTTCGATCAACGCGTCGTCGAGGTCGACGACGTCGGTCAGCTTCGTCCAGGGCCAGGCAAGGCAGGGGCCGAATTGCGCGAGGAAATGGCGCATTCCGGCCTCGCCGCCGGCAATGCGATAGGTCTGGAACAGACCCATCTGCGCCCAGCGCAATCCGAAGGAATATCGGATGACGTCGTCGAGCGTTTCGACGGTGCAGATATCGTCATGGATGAGCCAGAGCGCCTCGCGCCAGAGCGCTTCGAGCAGCCGGTCGCCGACGAAGGCCTCGATTTCCTTGGCGATATGAACGCCCTTCATGCCGATAGGAGCTAGGCGCTCCATCGCCGCCTCGATAGTCGCTTTCGAGGTCTTCTCGCCGCCGACGATTTCGACCAGCGGCAGCAGGTAAACGGGATTGTAGGGATGGGCGACGAAGAGGCGCTCGGGATGCGTCATGTCGCGCTGCAGGTCGCTCGGCAGCAGGCCGGAGGTGGACGAGCCGATCAGCGCGTCCGGTCGTGCGGCAGCATCGATCTCATTCAGTACGCGGCGCTTGAGGTCGAGCCGCTCCGGTACGCTTTCCTGAATCCAGTCCGCACCGGAGACGGCCTCTTGCAGCGACGTTTCGAAGGTAAGCCGGCCGCGCGGCGGCAGCGGTGCGCCAGTCAGCATGGCATAGGCTTTTTCCGCATTGGCAAGGACCTCGCCGACGATGCGGCTTGCTTCCGGATGCGGATCGAAGACGCTGACATCGATGCCGGCAAGCAGAAAACGTGCAATCCAGCCGCCGCCGATGACGCCGCCGCCGATACAGGCCGCTTTGGTAATCCCTGTCATATCGTCCTCAGCGCTTCGTCAGATTGAGTTTCTTGCGGACGTCCTCGGGACCGATGATCCTGGCACCCATACCTTCGACCACCTGCACGGCCTTTTCGACGAGCTGCGCATTGGTGGCGAGAGCGCCCTTGCCGATATAGAGATTGTCCTCCAGGCCAACGCGGACATTGCCGCCCGCCAGAACCGCGGCAGCCGGATAGGCCATGGCGTTGCGACCGATCGAAAAGGCCGAGAAGGTCCAGCTATCGGGCACGTTATTGACCATGGCCATGAAGGTGTTGAGATCGTCAGGGGCACCCCAGGGAATGCCCATGCAGAGCTGGATCAGCACCGGATCTTCGATCAGGCCTTCTTCTGCGAGCTGCTTTGCAAACCACAGATGGCCGGTGTCGAATGCCTCGATCTCGGGGCGCACGCCGAGATCGGTCATTTTCTTCGCCATTGCCCGCAGCATGGCGGGTGTGTTGGTCATGACGTAATCGCCGAGATTGAAGTTCATCGTGCCGCAGTCGAGCGTGCAGATTTCCGGCAGGCATTCGGCGACATGGCTGACGCGCTCGGTTGCCCCTGCCATGTCCGTTCCCGCCGCCTTCAGGGGAAGGGGACTTTCGACATCGCCAAAAATAAGATCTCCGCCCATGCCGGCCGTTAGGTTCAGCACCACATCGACATCGGCCGAACGGATGCGGTCGGTGACCTCCCTGTAGAGGTCGTTGCGCCGGCTTGCGGCACCGGTTTCCGGATCGCGGACATGACAGTGAACGACTGCCGCCCCAGCCTTGGCGGCGTCGATCGCGGAATCCGCGATCTGCTTGGGAGTAATGGGAACGTGGCTGGATTTCGAAACCGTATCGCCGGCACCGGTGACAGCGCAGGTGATGAAGACATCGCGGTTCATCGCAAGAGGCATGTTTGTTGTTCTCCCTCGTCTTGAGGGCATTACGCGCCAGGACGAGCGAGGATGCTTTGCAATTTCGGAATCGATCGATACATTATCGGAACACCAAGGAGGGGACTGTGCTGGAGCGATCGACGGAACGGCTCGACATCGATCTTCTCGTCCTGCCGGACACCAACCTCATCCTCATTGCCTCTGTCATCGAACCGCTGCGCGGGGCAAACCGCATTTCCGGCAGCGAGCTCTACCGCTGGCGCATCTTCACTCCAGATGGAGAAGCTGTGCCGACAACCAGCCACATTGCCATACCGACGCAGGGAACGTTCCAGACCACGGCATCGGATACACCGCTCTTCGTGCTAGCGAGCTACAACTGGCGGCAAAGCGCGACAGCGGGCCTAAAAATGCAGCTATCGCAGGCGGCACGCCACCGGACGATGATCGCCGGCATCGAATCCGGCACCTGGCTGCTCGCGGAAGCCTGCCTGCTCGACGGCTTGTCGGCGACCGTCCATTGGGAGGATTACGAGGATTTCGCGCTCGCCTATCCGCAGGTGTCGGCCGTCAAGGACCGGTTCGTCATCGACGGCAAGCGGCTGACGACATCAGGCTCGCTGCCGACCGTGGACCTGATGCTGGAGATCATCCGGCGGCGCCAGAGCTATTCGCTGGCGCTCGAGGTCAGCCGGCTGTTCCGCTACGAGCAGCCATCCTTTCATGCCGACGAGGCGCTGTCGGCAGGCCTGCGTATGGATGATCCGCGGGTGGCCCACGCCGTGCGGCTGATGGAGGACAACATCGAGCAGCCGATCGTGCTGGCGCGTCTTGCCCGCAGGGTCGGGATCAGCGCCCGGCACCTGCAGGATCTCTTTCAGGCCTCGATCGGTGCGCCCCCCCATATCCACTATCTTGCCCTGAGATTGAACGCGGCGCGGCGCAAGGTGATAGAGACGACGGCGTCCTTCGCCGACATTGCAGCCGCAACCGGCTTCAATTCGGCCTCAGCCTTCGCGCGAAGCTATCGCGCAAGCTATTCCGAGAGCCCCTCGGAAACGCGGCGACGGCTGCGGCGTCTGATCAGGCCATCGGAGGTCCGGCCATAGGCTGGAAGGCATCGCGCACCATCTCGGCAAGCTCGCGAACCGCTTCGCTGGACCGGAAGGTGTTGCGACGAAGCACGACCCTTGAGGAATCGACCGGCGGGAAGCCGTCCTCGGTCGTCAGTTCCCGGCAGCCGGGTGGGATGTTGCTGCGCGACAGCGTGGTGACGGCAAGACCGGCAGTCACGGCGTTCTTCAGTCCGGAGCTGGTATCGGCAATGAAGGCGACCCGGTAGTTACGACCGAGCTGGTGCAGCGACTTCAATGCAAAATCGCGACACCAGCTCGAGTCTCTGTAGGTTGCGATCGGCAGCGGGTCAATGTCGTGCAGCCGGTGGACGATCGAGGTCACCCAGACGGTCGGATCGATGCAGAGCACCTCGCCACTCATCTGATCGCTCCAGTCGAAGACGACGGCAAGATCGAGCTCGTCGCGTTCCAGGGCGGCGATGTTGCGGACAGTATAATCGCAGGAGATCGTGACCTCGACAGCCGGATGACGCACGGCGAAGGCCGCAAGTGCTGCGGGCAGCACGGTCTGGCTATATTCCTCGGGAATGCCGATGCGAACCGGTCCGCCGAGCGGTTTGCTGCGGATTGTCGCCGCGGCCTCGCTCAGGAGATCGATGACGCGGCGGGCATAGGGGACGAGCTGGACGCCCTGACGTGTCAGCACCACCCCGCGGGCGCCGCGTTCGAACAGTGCTTCGCCGATCGTGTCTTCCAGCTTCTTGATCGCCGCGCTGATCGCAGATTGCGTTCTGCCGACGCGCTGTGCGGCCGCAGAGAAATTGGTAGTCTCGACGACAACGAGGAAGGTCCGGAGAAGATCACTTTCGATGGGCTCGCGCATGGACAGCCATAGAAAAAATCGATGACATCCATCTCTACTATTCGTTTGTCTGATGTCAATTGCGGGTGCAGAAAGGAGGTGCGTTCGACTTTCCTCCTTCGAGACTAACTTGCGTGACCATTGACCATCCGGCCAGGCACCTCGGTGCCGGCGAGCGCGAGAAGGGCATCCTTCTCGTCATCGGGGCGACACTTGCCTGGAGTGCCAGCGGGGTCTACTCGCGGCTCCTGACGACAGACGTCTGGACGGCGATCGCCTGGCGATCGCTGTTCGGCGGGCTTTTCCTGCTGATCCCCTGCCTGTTCCTCGAAGGCGGGATATCACGAAAGCAATGGCGTTCGGTCCTGCATCCGTCCGGCCTGGCGATGATTGTCTGCCAGACGGTCAGCCAGGGCTGCTTCATCGGCGCGCTCTATATGACCAGCGTCGCGAATGTGACGATGATCTACTCGACCGCACCCTTTATCGCCGCCCTGTTCGGATGGATCATCCTGAAAGAGGGTGTCGGAAGGCGCACGCTTATTGCCGGGGGCATTTCTCTTCTGGGTGTCGTGGTTATCGTCGCCTCGTCGATCGGCGGTGGCACCGGGGTCGGCGACCTGCTGGCGCTTGGGATGACGGTTTCCTTCGCGCTCGTCATCATCATCCCGCGCATCAATCCCGAGGTGCCGAGCCTGCCGCCGACTGTTGTCAGCGCCTTCCTGACGCTCGTCATCTTCGCTCCCTTCGGCTCGGTCGGCTCGCTTGATCTTCACAACTGGATCGTGCTTGCTGCTTTCGGTGCGACCAATTTTTCGCTGGCGCTTGTGCTCTTTCTGGCCGGGGCCAGGCGAATGCCGCCGGCCGAAGCTGCGTTGATCGGGACGATGGAGATCGTGCTGACCCCGTTCTGGGTCTGGCTTCTGTTCTCCGAGCAACCACCTGTCGCCACCTTTTTCGGCGGCGCCATCATCTTCGCAGCCGTTCTCTGGCATACCGCCGTCGACCTCAGCCGCAGCCGGCGGGCGCATGCCGGCTAGAAAGCGACGCCGATCGGATCGTCATTTCAGGCGGCATGGGTCAGAATAGCGGTTCGATTGCCACTCCCACCCAAGCAACGAGTGCGGACATGTCCTCCAAAGACCCCCTGCTGCAGCCGTTTCAACTCAAGCACCTGACGCTGAAAAACCGCGTCATGTCGACCGCTCACGAGCCGGCTTATTCGGAAAACGGCATGCCGACGGATCGCTACCGGCTCTATCACAGGGAAAAGGCGAGAGGCGGCATCGCACTGACAATGACGGCGGGATCGGCGGTCGTCTCGCCTGACTCTCCGCCGTCCTTCGGCAATCTCCACGCATATCGCGACGAGATCGTGCCTTGGTTGAAGAGACTTGCCGACGACTGTCATGAGTTCGGTGCGGCGGTCATGATCCAGCTTACGCATCTCGGTCGCCGCACAAGCTGGAACAAGGGCGACTGGCTGCCCGTTCTGGCGGCCTCGCCGATCCGCGAACCGGCGCACCGCGCCTTCCCGAAAGAGGTGGAAGACTGGGACATCGAGCGTATCGTGGCCGATTATGCAAGCGCCGCGCAGCGCATGCAGGAAGCCGGCCTCGACGGTATCGAGATCGAAGCTTACGGTCATCTGCTCGATGGTTTCTGGTCGCCGGCAACGAACCAACGTGAAGATGAATTCGGCGGATCGCTCGACAACCGCATGCGGTTTTCTGTCATGGTCACGCAGGCGGTTCGCGAAGCGGTCGGGCCGGATTTCATCGTCGGCATGCGCCTTGTCGCCGACGAGGACTGGGAGAAGGGACTATCGCGGGAGGAAGGCATAGAGATCGCATCACGGTTTGCCCGATCCGGCGACGTCGATTTTCTCAACATCATTCGCGGCCATATCGACAGCGACGTTGCGCTCAACGAGGTCATCCCGATCCAGGGCATGGCATCTGCCCCGCATCTCGATTTTGCGGGCGAGGTGAGGGCGATAACCAAGTTTCCGATCTTCCACGCCGCGCGCATCGGTGACGTAGCAACCGCCCGTCATGCGATCGCCGAGGGGAAGCTCGACATGGTCGGCATGACGCGCGCCCATATTGCCGACCCGCATATCGTGCGAAAGATCGAAAGCGGCGAGGAGGCACGCATCCGGCCCTGCGTCGGCGCCACCTATTGTCTCGACCGGATCTATGAAGGCGGGGAGGCGCTTTGTATCCACAATGCCGCGACCGGTCGTGAGGAGGAAATCCCGCACGAGATCCCCAAGGCGGAGATTCTCCGTAAGGCCGTCGTGGTCGGTGCGGGGCCGGGCGGCCTCGAGGCCGCCCGTGTGCTCGCGGAGCGCGGGCATGTGGTCGATGTCCTGGAAGCAACGGGAAAAGCCGGCGGACAGGTCAATCTGCTCGTCCGCAATCGCCGACGCAAAGAGATGATAGGCATCATCGACTGGCGGCTGGCGGAACTCGAGCGGTTGGGTGTTCGCATGCATTATGATGTCTACGCAGAGGCAGGTGACGTCCTTGCTCTTGAACCCGACCTTGTTGTCATTGCGACCGGTGGCATTGCGCAGCAACCCGAACTGGATGCCGGCGACGAGCTGGTGACCTCTTCCTGGGAAATCCTCGCTGGTGGCGTCAGGATCGCCGACACGGTGCTGCTCTTTGATGACAATGGCGGACATCCGGGCATGTCGGCGGCTGAGGTGATTGCCAAAAGCGGTGCCGAACTCGAGCTTGTGTCGCCCGAACGCTTTTTCGCGCCCGATATGGGGGGCATGAACCACGTGCCATACGCCCGTGCCTTCGCCGAACGCAATGTCAGGATTACCATCAACACGCGGCTCAAATCCGTCCGGCGCGACGGCAACGCCCTTGTTGCCGTACTCGGATCGGATTTTGCAGACGGTGCACAGTGGGAGCGGCGCGTGTCCCAGGTCGTTGTCGAACATGGCACGTTTGCCAATGACGGGCTCTATCTCGAACTGAAGCTGCTTTCGCGAAATCTTGGTGCTGTGGATTATTCCGCCCTGATCAATCGTCGACCACCGCTGCCACAGCGCAACAGCGAGGGGCGTTTTGACCTTGTGCGGATCGGCGACGCGGTTTCCAGCCGCAACATCCATGCGGCCGTCTATGATGCTCTGAGGTTATGTTCGTTGTTTTGAGCTATTAACCGGGGGCCTGGCTTTTGTGACCCCAGGGCTTGCGCTCAGACTGCCGCGGCATGTTCGAGCATCTCGTAGAGATCTTCCGCAAAGCTGCGCAGTACCGTGAGCTCGAAGCGCGTCGCCTGCGTGCGCGTCAGCTGGACGGAGACATGCCCGAAAAGCGTAACGGCCGATTGGCCGATAGGGAAGGCGGCGGCGTCGAGATCGACTGCCGTTCCCTGAGCGAGCAGGTCCGCAGCGCGGGGGCCGGAAAGAGCGATGCGGATGCGGCCGTGGCTCTGGTCGCTGACGAAGCCTCTGCCTTTCAGATGATCTGCAAGCAGGGCGATGCGCGAGGGCGGCAGGCTTTCCTCGCCTGTTATATACCATTGCTGATAACCAGCCGCTCGCACGCTACTCGTTGCCAATCCAGTAGTAGAGAGCGCGTTGGCGAGGCTATCGCCATCAAATGCCCCCATGACATGCAGGAGATGGCCTTCCGGCAGCGGCTCCAGCCGGATGCCGGAGCCTTCAACTGTCGCTTTGTCGGCGAGGGTGGGCTTATGTTCCGGACGTTCAGGCATGGAGCTTCTCATTGTCGGGATCGATGAAGACAGGACTGCAGAGCGCGGCCTCGGTGAATTCGTTTCTCAGTCCATTCCAGACCACGACCTTTTCCCCTATGCGTTCCGGCCCGCGTTTGACGAGCGCAAGTCCGATCGTATGGCCAAGGCTCGGCGAGAAAGCGCTCGAGGTTACATAGCCCTGATCGTTTTCGAGGGTGGCAGCGGAATGTTCGGCAAGGATGTGTGAGCCGGTGCGGAAGCTCATCGCGGGATCGAGCGGCTTGACGCCGACAAGGCGGAGGCGTTCTCGGGCCTGCAGACCTTCTCGGGCGAGCATCGCCTTGCCGACAAAGTCGGGCTTAGTGGCCGAAACCATGCGGGCAAAGCCGAGATCGCCCGGCGTAACCGTTCCGTTGATCTCGGCATGGGTGACATGGCCCTTCTCGATGCGCATCACCCCGAGCGCCTCGGCACCGTAGGGGCAGATGCCGTGCTCTTCACCAGCCTGTATGATCCGGTCGGCGACCGATTCGCCGTAGCCGGCGGGCACGGCAAGCTCATAGGCGAGTTCGCCGGAAAAGGAGATCCGGAAGAGCCGGCCTTCGAGCGCGCCGCCGAAGAGCGAGACGATGCGGGCACTCATGAAGGGGAAGGCGGCATCGGAAATATCCTCGTCGACGATCTCGGACAGGATCGCACGAGATTTTGGGCCGGCGACCGCCATCTGCGCCCATTGGTCGGTCGAGGAGGCAAAACGGACGTCGAGCGCCGGCCAAAGCGTCTGGGCGCAGAACTCGAGATGGGTCAGCACGCCGGCGGCGAGCGCCGTCGTCGTCGTCATGAAGAAATGGTCCTCACCGAAACGGCTCGTCGTACCGTCATCGTAGATCATGCCGTCCTCGCGCAGCATGATGCCGTAGCGCGCCCGGCCGACGGGCAGCTTGGCAAAGCCGTTGCAGTAGACGCGGTCGAGGAAGGCAGCAGCGTCCTTGCCGAAGACCTCGATCTTGCCGAGGGTGGAGACATCGCAAATGCCGGCATTCTGCCGGATGTTCAGCACTTCGCGATCGACGCTCTCGCGCCAACTTGTCTCCCCTGTGCGTGGAAACCAGGAGGAACGGTACCACAGCCCCGTCTCGACGAAGACGGCGCCATTCTTCTTGGCCCAGCCATGTAGCGGTGACCTGCGCACCGGCTGGAAATGACGGCCGCGCGAGGCGCCCGTCAGCGCGCCGAAGGAGACGGGCGTATAGAAGGGACGGAATGTGGTCGTGCCGACTTCGGCAGGCGATACCCCACGGACTTCAGCCAGGATGCCGATCGCATTGATATTGGAAAGCTTGCCCTGATCGGTCGCCATGCCGCTGGTCGTATAGCGCTTGGCAAGCTCGACATGCCCATAGCCCTCGCGAACGGCAAGGCCGAGGTCCTTGAGGTGTACGTCGTTCTGATAATCGACGAAGGCCTTGCCTTTTGTGCCCTTGATGAACCAGAGCGGCTTCGAGGCCGCCTCGGTCTCCCCGATGGGCGCGAAGGCGGGCTCGACTTTCGCGAAGCCGATCGCCTTCAGCGCCTCGGCCGCCTTGGCCGCGCCATCGCCGAGGCAGGCGTCCGTAGCGCTGAGCCCGGCCGCAGAGCCGGCGATCGATAGCCCCTGTTGGCGCTCCGGTGCCAGGAAGGCTGCCTTCTCGTCCGACCAGGCCGGCCTGGCGCCGCGATGGCAGGCAAGGTGGATGATCGGGCTCCAGCCGCCGGACACGGCAAGCGCGTCGGCCTCAATGCGCTGCATTCCCGAGTTCGTCTCGACGGCGAGATAACGCAGGCGCTTGCCGCCATGCGCGTCGCGTACGCGGCTTCCGGTCAAGAGAGGCGCCCTGCCGGACCAGGCATCTCCGGCCGCACGGCTGTCGATGATGGCGGCGACATCGAGACCGGCAGCTTCGAGTGCTGCCGCCGTGCGATAGCCGGACGCGTTGCTTGTGAAGACGACGGTGCGGGCGCCGGGTCCTACTGCCTGGCAGCTGAGATAGCTGTGCATTGCGCCAGCCATCATCACGCCCGGAATGTCATTGCCGCCGAAGACCAGCGGGCGCTCCTCGGCGCCTGAGGCGAGGATTGTCTGTTTGGCAATGATGCGCCAGAGCCGCTCGACGGGGCGATGCGGATCGGGCAGTGCCACATGCTTTTGCACACGCTCGACGGCGCCGAAGACATTGTCGTCGTACCAGCCGACGACGGTGGTGCGCGCCAGGAGACGGACATTCGGCAGGCCCTCGAGTTCGTCGAGCATGTCCTGTAATGCGGTCCCGCTTTCGAGAAGCAGGCTGCCGCCAAGCGCGAAACCTTCATCGGCGAGGATGACGCGGGCGCCAGCGCGTCCTGCCGTCAGCGCCGCTGCAAGGCCGGCGGGCCCCGCGCCGACAACGAGCAGATCGCAGTGAGCCCAGCGTTTTTCGTAGGAATCCGGATCCGGTTCGTAGGAAGCCTTGCCGAGGCCCGCGGCCTTGCGGATCAGCGGCTCGTAGAGCTTTTCCCAAAGGGCGGCCGGCCACATGAAGGTCTTGTAGTAGAAGCCCGCGCTGAGGAAGGGCGATATCAAGCTGTTGACGGCGCCAATGTCAAAGCCGAGCGAGGGCCAGCGGTTCTGGCTGCGGGCGACAAGCCCGTCATGGAGCTCGATCATCGTTGCGCGTGTATTGGCTTCCGTGCGACCGCC